>MFXW01000081.1 GCA_001787585.1 Candidatus Peribacteria bacterium RIFCSPHIGHO2_02_FULL_53_20 | reverse complement strand
GCGGGGGCGAAGGCGGTCAGAAGAACGGTAACGATAAAACTTACGATCGTCGCTACAGCAAGGAGAATGCTTGCTTCTGCGGCGAAGGGAAGCAGAATCGTCGCGGTTTGGGCTCCGGCAATGCGCTCCACAAGGACTTCTTCCGACCGTGCAAGCGCCCGCGTCCGTGTGAGATTCACGACAATGAAGAGGAGTGTGGCTCCACCGATGCCGAGGACAAAGAGGACAAGAGTACGGATTCCCTGCGTGAGCGTCAGGAGGGCTTCGACGTACTCCTGCTCTGCCGTCGCATCTGACAGAAAGGAGGGATCTACGATACGCTGCCAGTCTTTGTCCTCGAGTACATGCAGCAGTGCGCGGTAGTGTTCGAGAGAAGTCAGCGTCACTGTCACAGCATCATTGAACGGATTATTGAGACCGTATTCCTCTAAAAATCCGATGAGTTCGGGATCGGCATTGCGCGCACGATCGTATGCCTGCTCCCGCGTGATGAAATTTGCTTTCGCCACGTACGGCAGATCCTGCAGGCTGACGATCAAACCACTCACTTCGCGGTCGGTCGTTCCCGCTTTCAGCTCCAGTTGCAGTTCCGTGCGTTCCTTCAGAAGTTGTTCCCCTGCCGCAGCGGAGGCAAGACCAAGCCCCAGCAATTGTAGGAGAATGAAGATGCCAGTGAGGGCTCCAAGGCTTCCAATCCAGTCGTGTTCACGACGCAGGGTCCTGCATCCCCGTCGAATGCCACGCTGCAGGAGCAATTGCCAACCCGGTTCGAGGTGCAGCATGGAGGGAAGTATAGGGAGATCGTGACATGGTGAGTAGGGGCATTGCATGCAATGCCCCTACCTGCGACATATCACACATTATTTCTTCATTCCCATCTCTTCCACAGTGCGCTCCAGCCGATCAATCGCCTGCACGCACTCGCGGGCACGATCATTTCCAGGGTCAAGATCCAGTGAGCGCTGGAAGAGACTCCGGGCTTTGCTGAAGTTTTTGAGTTCCAGGTAGGTAACGCCGAGATCACAAAGTGTGAGGGGATTATCTGACTCCAGATTGAGTGCGCGTTCGAGAGTCACGATTCCCTGTGCCCTCTCTCCGGCGTGGAAGAGCACCCAGCCGAGACATCGGAGAATCTCGGGATTATTGGGCTTGAGCACGTTCGCTTTTTTCAGATGAACCAGGGCTGCAGTCCATTTCTCATTTTGGGACTCCAGAAATCCCAGGATGTACTGGGCCGTGTAACTCTCTTTGTCGAGCGCGATGGCCTCCTTCGCCGCAGCCTCCGCCCGATCCAGACGTTCCATACTCAATTCATTGTCCGCCACTTCCTCGAGTGCCGCGACATTTTCCGGATCCTCCACAAGCAGTTCCTCAAGAATATTCAGGGCTTCCGCATGCTTTCCCGTGAGTTTGAGCTGCTCCGCCATCTCCAGGCGTTCCATGATGTCCGCTGGCGGCTGGGTTTGAGGATCCATGAGCCCTCAGTGTACCGCGCCTCTTCCATGGAAGTGCAACAAAAAAATCGGAGAATCTTGCTACGGAGTACAGTGGCGAAAACAAGCGAACGCAGCCGCTAATAACCATACATGAACAGGAGGGTTAGATGAACGATTGCGCGACCCAACTGCACAATAGCAAGTCCGATCAATGAGCCGATCATCATATTTTTGCCATTACTCTTAAGGTCTTCTTTGCCGAACGATCCAATGATATAGAGAAACGCCCCCGTAATGAACACTGCGGCACAGATGCTCACGATCGAATTCATCAATACACCGATGAGATTGCTGTACATATCTTGAAAGTCCATTACTCCGCCAGTCGGAGTGGAGGCAGTGACATTCCATTCTCTCAGCCCTGTAACCTTCCCCGCGCCAGTGTTACTGGGGGTATAAGTTACCGCGAGCATTACGGTCTTGAGCATCGCTCCAGTATACCAGAAAACCCGCCCGTTGGCACGTTGCAGGAAAGCGGTTCTGATCGTAGAATTCCGGTCTCATGGTCCCTTCCGGTTTTGAAACGCGGAGGGTGGGGTCTTCCTCTTGGGGAAGAGACCCCTCCGCAGTCGGCCGTTTTGCCCGGAAGACGTCTTCCATACCTCACGCCATAGGCGTGCAGATGGAGCGGCTGTTTGCATGGGTTGCGAGATTCCGGAAGAAAGAGCATTCCGTCCGTCGTTATAAAATTCTTGTTCTCAAGAGCGCCGTGATTGCCATGCTCCTTGTCGGCGGCTACCTCGCCATTCTCTATTTCACTCTGCCGGATGTTTCCGATCCGAAGCTCCTGCTTTCTGCCCCCGCCGAAAGTACGGTGATCACTGATCACAAAGGAATCGAGCTCTACAGGCTCTTTGCAGAGCAGGACCGCACGTATATTGCAAGCGAGCAGATCCCTGTGTATGTGCAGCATGCATTCGTGGCGATCGAAGACGAGCGCTATTATGAGCGCGGATGCATCGACATTCAGGCCGTTGCGCGCGCCGCTATCGGCTTCGGGCGTTCTGGAGGAGCTTCTACGATCACGAGGCAGCTGGCACGCAATGCCCTCAATCTCAAGCGCGATTCCATTATCACTCGGAAGCTCAAGGAGTTTTTGCTCGGGTGCCAACTCGAAAGCCTCTATTCCAAAGACAAGCTGCTCGAGCTCTACCTCAACTGGATTCCCTTTGGCTCCAGCGTCTTTGGCGTGGAGCAGGCGGCACAGCGTTTCTTTGGCATTTCGGCAACAGAGCTCACACCTGGGCAGGCTGCAGCGCTTGCGGGTCTCCCACAGCGCCCGACGTACTTCAGTCCGTACGGGCCGCACATGCGTACAACCGTTTCGCCGCTTGTGCTCCACGGCATTCTTACAGGTCGCATCACCAAGGCTTCCGATATTCCTGACGAGGAGCTGACGATCGGTCTTCTCGGTTCTACGGTCGGCACCGGAACAACAACGCTTTATATAGGCGGGCGCAGCGACCAAGTGCTCCGCAAAATGCAGGATCTGGGATTCATTTCCGAGCAGGAGAGGCTGCAGGCGATCACGGACCTCGAGACCATCGTTTTCGAACCTTCCCGCGAAACGATCCGCGCTCCGCATTTCGTACTGTGGGTGCGCGATCAATTGGATGCGATTCTCGGATCCACCGAGGAAGGATTTCTCGAGCATGGTGGATTAAATGTGGAAACCACGCTCAACTGGGAAATCCAGGAATCCGCAGAAAAAGTCGTCGCCTTCCATCGTAGCGACGTGGAGAAGCGCTTCGAAGGCAAAAACATCGCGGCGCTCGTGGCTAACCCAAAGACGGGAGATATTCTCGGGTACATCGGCAATACCGAATACAGCTCCGATGTGGAAGGTGGGCAGATCGACATGGTTCAGGCGCCCAGGCAGCCGGGATCTAGCTTCAAGCCGTTCGTGTACGCAGCAGCGTTCAGCAACGGTTACAGCCCGGCGACCATTCTTGCTGATGTACCCACGAAACTTGGTGATGATGAACCGCAAAACTTCGATGGGCAGTTCTGGGGACTTCTCACGATTCGCCGGGCATTGGCGGGATCGAGAAACGTGCCCGCGGCAAAAGCATTCTTCCTCGCTGGCGGCGAAGATGCGATCCTCGCCGAAGTCGAGGAGATGGGTATGCCTTCTCCCAAGCGCCGACGTCAGGAACTTTCCGCAGATGCTGGAAAACCCTTCGAGTATGGCTGGCCACTCGCGCTTGGGGCAGCGGAAACTCCGCTTCTGGAAATGGTCCAGGGGTACAGTGTCTTTGCCAATGGCGGAAATCTGAAACCGCTTCATGCGATCCGCAAGATCACCGACCGCAACGGCAACATTCTGTACGAATGGAAGGAGGAAGACACGCAGACGGTACTCGATCCCCGTGTGGCGTACCAGATTACCTCTGTCTTGAGTGACGTCGCCGCGCGTCCGAATGAGTACTGGCAGAGCGTGCTTTCGATTCCGGGGTATCTCACCGCTGCAAAAACCGGCACAAGTAATAAATGCCTCAAGCGCGATGACAAGGGTGCATGTACTGATCGTAAACCCGATAATCTCTGGACGCTCGGATACACTCCGTCCCTTATTGCCGGCGTGTGGGTGGGCAATGCTGACAGTTCTCCGCTCTCCCCAAAGGCGGAATCTCTGAGTATCGCCGCGCCCATCTGGAAAGACATCCTCACGCGTGCGCATAAGTCTTTCGAGAATCCCGTCGCGACATTCTCCGTTCCCGAAGGCATTGTGCAGCCTCAGGTCTCTACTCTCTCCGGAGAACTCCCAACGGAATGCACCCCCATTGATTTCCGCCGCGCGGATGTCTTTCTCGCCGAACATGCACCCAAAGAAGCGGATCCCGCGTGCGTGCGCGTAATGGTGGATAAAGTCACAGGACTTCTCGCATCGGATTCTTGTCCGGAAGAAGCGAGAGAAGAGGGAAGTTTCCTTGTCCTCAAAAGCATCCTTGCAGAGCGGTTTCCCGAGTGGCAGAAATCCCTCGATATATGGGGGGCACAGCAGGTGGAACTCTACAAAGCTACGCCGGATCATTCCGGATCGTTGCTCCCGTTGCCCGTTGCTCCGACGGAATCCTGCGATCCGGCTCTTACTCCAGGACGCTTGCATAAACCGGAGCTCACGGTGCTCTATCCCAAGGATAACGGCAGTGCGACCTATCCTTCACTGAAGCCTGCCATCGATTTCTCGGTGGGTTCCACGGTCCGTGAAGTGGAGTACCTCATCGATGGGAAGTCTGTGGAAAAAGTGATTGAAGAGCCATGGGATCCGCAACTGCGCGTTCCGAGATCTGTCAAAGAAGAAGGCACACACACGCTCGAAGTGTGGATCACCGATGAGTACTATAACGTCGTAAAGGAGTCCGTGCAGTTCCGATTCGAAAAGGATGCAGAGGCTCCTTCCGTAGCACTTACATTTCCGGTGGACGGCGCATCGATTCCCTCGGGCGCCGATATCACGTTGCGTGCCACGGCGGAAGACAGTGGCGGTATCAAGGTCGTGCAGTTTTTCCTCAATGAGAGGTTACTGAGCAATGACGCACAGGAACCCTATGAACTCGATTATCCCGGAGACCTGCGACCTGGAAATTACACGCTCTCGGTGAAGGCGACGGATTTTGCGGGGAATACAGGGGAGGATGAGGTGGAGTTGACAGTGGTGCCGTAACCGCAGCCGTCCCGGCTGCGCCATGACTGAGGCAGGCGAGACGCCTGCCGTTACAATTGCGCCCCAATCTCCTCCGCAATCTCCGCATTCGTATGTACCTCCGACACATCGTCATCCGCTTCAATGATTTCCATGAACTCTTGAAGTTTTTTTGCCGTTTCTAGATCTCCAATTGTTGTTTTCTGATTCGGCACATATTTTAAGCCCGCGGAAATGATTTCATCCCCTGCATTTTTGAGAATGTCCCGTACGTGTGTCCAATGCGTAGGATTTGTCACCACGTCGATCGATTCGCCCGTTGCATCAATATCCTCTGCGCCAGCATCAATCAATTTTAATTCCAGATCATCGTTCCATGCAGTCTTCTTTGCGATCACCACGCCCTTTCTTCCAAACATCCACTGCACAGATCCCAATTCCGTCCACCGTCCGCCGTGTTTTTCTATCGCAGAGCGGACGTTACTAATCGTGCGATTCTTATTATCCGTCAAACATTCGATGAGACATGCGACTCCGCCTGGACCCATTGCGGCGTACAGCACTTCGGCTATCGCATCCCCTTGAAGCGCACCCGTGCCTTTCTTGATCGCGCGCTCGATATTGGCATTAGGAACACTATCAATCTTCGCGTTCTCGATTGCGTGCTTGAGTGTGTTATTACTTAAAGGATCTCCGCCGCTGACACGCGCCGCCATTTCGATCAATCGCGCATGGCGTGTGTTGATTTTGCCGCGCTTGGCATCCTGCGCGCCTTTACGAATGCGGATATTTGCCCACTTGCTGTGACCGGACATAGGAATTGAGAATAGAGAATTGAGAATCGAGAATTACGCAAGCGAAGCGCATTCCCGTATGCATTGTGCACATGTCATTCTCAATTCTCCATTCTCAATTCTCCATTTATTTCCTGTACGCCAGCATCGCCATGAACCGTGCGCGCTCAATCGACAAGCGGAGCATTTTCTGGTGCTGGAGACACGTGCCCGAGAGGTAGCGCTTGCGGATATTGCCGAAGTAATCGACGTGCGTCTTGAGCAGAGGATAGTCCTTCCAGTCGATGTACTGCGTTTCTTTCTCGCAGAACGCGCACTCCTTGCGCTTCAGATCCTGCCGGCGCTTTTGGGGTTGCTGCTGCTGGTGTGCCATTAGATTTCGATGGAATCGTCGGAAATAAGCTGATCCAGTTTCTTACTGATCTCTTCTTTGCTCACAACTTCGGTCGGTGTTTCAGCCTTGGCAGTCTTTTCGCGCTTCACCTGGCGCTTGGCTTTATCCGCGATACTCTTCTGGATCTCCTCCTCGCGTTCGCGTTTGGTCTTTTCTCCGGCGCTCTCGCGTTCCTTGAGCCACACTTCATAGCTCTCCGAGTACTTCACGATGCGGTAGCCTTTCGGCGGCGTTACGACGATGTGCCTGAGGACTCCGGGAACAATGCGCAGTGCCGTATCGATCTCTCTGACCTTTGAAGGATTGATTTCCTGATGATAGATGATGAAGTTTCCTTCGTTGCTGCCTTTGATGGTGTACGCAAGACCGCGCTGTCCCCACACATCCTTGCTCACTTCCCGCGCGCCGGCTTCCTTAAAGATGTTCTCTATTTCCTTGATCGCCTGGTGTTCTTCCTTTTGTCCCATCGGATATGGCAGAAGCACCGCCACTTCATAGATGCGGGCTGTGACTTCGTCGTCGAGCACTTCTGGTGATGCAGCGGATACAGGGTTCATGGGCGACTTGTGGGTAAACCCGATTCCCGAGGGGGAATGAGGAAATCGCGGGGAGACTCTAAAGACAGAGAGAAGTTCCGGTCAAGCGCTTTCTTATAGAATTATTCTGGAGCCGCTGACGAGAGTTGAACTCGTGACCCTTCCCTTACCATGGGAATGCTCTACCCCTGAGCTACAGCGGCAACCGGCTGACAAGCATATTGCGCAGTTTCGAATTGTGATAGTGGACCGTGACCACGCCGTATACACTTTTCTTCCGGTATGTTCCCATGGAACCGGATTTGCTGACAATCACCTTTTTGTGAAATTGCTCTCTTTTCACATGAAGTGTCTTGATCCAGTACTGCAGTGCGACTTCTGGATCTATGTCACTGAAGATCTGTAGACCGAATCGGAAGTCCTCATGGCGAATGCGGAAGAAGCGTATCAAAAATCGCATAAATGTTTTCAGGAGTTCAGGGTCTGTATTTCCAAGTCGAACGCTGGTCTTACAGCTTTTTGTACCTTCTCCCCAATAGAGTCCTATACCCAAGCCATAAAGGATGTGGTCTGTCTGAGTTCGAGGAGGCGACCATGTGAAGGGATCGCCATCAGGATTATGTTGAAGATAAGCCGCGTCACTTCGTGAGCGAGAGGGAATGCCGAACTTTTTCATCCAGTATTGGACGCTATGTACGGAGCATTTCATGCGCTTCGCAATTTCTGACATGGAGCATTGCTTGTCTATGTATAGATGATTGAGGTGTTTTTCACTGATAGGCTTCATGGAATACCATTATACTAGTATGTGATCAGTATTTCAAAAATACGGGTTCAATCCCCGTCGACGGCTGCAACATTTAGTTTGATTCCAACTTCCTCTGTTGTCCCACCGCAATGTCGGCATCGATTTCTGATGGTGTTTTTCCTGCATCCAATCCTGTGAATATTATTTGCACCAAATCATCGGGCAATGCTGCTATTGCGAGCTGATGCAACACCGGAAGCGATTTTTCATCTTTCTTGGGCGCATCTCCGTCTGGGGGGAGTCGATTCTTGAGCATCTTCTTCAGGATAGATTTAGTGATTATGAAGCGCAATCAATCTTGCCCAAGAAACATGATCCACACCTTTGTGTGTCCGCAGCGTATTTTTTAGTGTCAGCAATCCCAGCAGCGCACACTTCGCCCTTCTCGGACCGATCGGCACGCCGAGGCTGTCATAGATATTCTGCGGTGTAAGAGCCTCGATTTCCGTCATCGTTTTGCCGTGCAGTTCTTCACTGAGCATCGACATCGCTGCCTGGGAGATGGCGCACCCCGTGCCGTCCCAGAAAATTTCGGTGATGCGATCATCCTTGATATTCAGCGAGATAGAAATTTCATCACCGCAGGAAAGATTGGCTTCAGTATGCACAATAGTTTCGGGTTGCCTGCTATGAACCGAGTCGAATGGCGGGTGGCGGGTTGCGGGTTTCTTGTGCCGTGGATGCCGGTAATGGTCGAGGATGTTTTCGGCGTACAGATCCATAGAAGAGGATTCAGAAGATGCAAAGGATTCAGAAGATTCAGAGGAGGACGTAGAGACGCAACGCTGTTGTGTCTCCGTTCATGTATTCAATTTTTTCCTTGCTTCCACAATCGCCTGCACACACGCATCGATTTCCTCCTTCGTGGTATACACACCGACCGACAATCGTGTCGATGCGGGGATCCCCAGTCTTTTATGCAGAGGCATGCAGCAGTGATGACCGGCGCGCAGGGCGATGCTACGGCGACCGAGGATTTCCGTGAGGTCATGGGGGTGGACGGAGTCGAGGGTGAAGCTGACGCAACCGTGCGTCAGGAGTTGGGAGTCGGGAGTCGGACCAAGGATATGAAGCCCAGAGATTTGTTGCAGGCTGCAGGTTGCATGTTGCAGAAGTGATTGCTCGTGAGGTTGGATGTCATCCCAAAGTATTCCCGTTCTTCGTTGCTGATTGCTTGAAGCATGAGAAGAGTTTGCAACCTGCAACCTGCAACCTGCAACCAACCATTCCATTGCCGTCCCCAGTCCTACTGCCTCCGCAATCGGCGGTGTCCCCGCTTCAAATTTCGCAGGGAGATCGGCGGGAGTAAATCCTTCCGTGTGCACTTCCCGGATCATCATGCCGCCGCCGAGGAAGGGGGGCATGGTCTCGAGGAGTTTTCGCTTGCCGTAGAGCACGCCGATTCCGGTAGGTCCGTAGAGTTTATGACCGGAGAATGCGAGAAAATCACAATCCAGCTTTTGCACATCGAGCGGCATGTGGGCGATTGCCTGCGCGGCATCAAGAAGAACAAGCGCGCCTGCTTCGTGCGCGAGAGCAATGATTTTTTGGAGATCGGGAGTGACTCCGAGAACATTGCTTAGTGCGGTGACAGAGACGATCTTCACGCGACCGGTCTTCAGATGTTTTTCCAAATCTTCCATGCGTGGCATGCCGTTCTCGTCGATATCCATCCAAAGCACATCAATGCCTTTGCGGTCTTTGAGTTGCATCCATGGGACGATATTGCTGTGGTGTTCGAGCATCGAGAGGACGATGGCGTCATTTTCCTGCAGATGCGTCTCTCCCCAGCTCCGTGCGACAAGATTGATCGCCTCGGTACAGCTTTTTGTGAAAACGATTTCATCAGAATGCTTGGCATTGAGAAATTGTTGCACGGTGGAACGCGCAGCTTCGTATGCGATCGTGCTTTCTTCCGCGCGCGCATGCATTCCCCGATGGACATTTGCTCGGGACGAATGTTCCCATTGGGTCATGGCATTCAGTACCGCATCCGGCACCTGTGCCATCGCGGCGGAATCAAGGTAGACCGGCGGCGGGGAAGCGCGGAGGAAGGGGAATTGCCGGCGAATGAAAGCGATATCCAGTGGCATGTCGATATCCATCATCGGCTATCTTGGGCAATTGTTGAATTGTTTCATTGTTAAATTGCTTACCTTTCGAAAGGATCCTCCCTGCCATTCAACAATTTAACAATATAGCAATATAGCAATCATGCATGTACTCATTACACTACGTTCCGTTATGCGACAGCAAACCATCCGCATCCTTTCCATCGCTCTGTTTTTTGGTCTTCTTCTCTGGGGAGTCTTTTCGACCCTCGTCTATCTTGGCGTTCCGGTTCATGGGGCGGTGTATCTGCCGAATGATGTTCTCGATTCGCTACAGGGCGTCTGTGATCCTGGGGGATTTCTCTGCCGCGGCGTGTATACGCTCGTGCCCATGATTATCCGAACCATTGTGCGCGCCGCTCCACTGCTCTCCTATGCGGTGCTTTCACTTGTTGTCGCCTTCATGATTGTTGGACGATCCGCTCTGAAGAGCGGAGCCATCCGTTTTCGGTGCACCCTGTCGCCGCTGTGGGTCATGCTCTTTTTCATTGCTGCGGTATGGCTGCTCTTCACCACTCTCAGCTACGGCGATGTGGGTGATGCGCCTTTGCGCAGAGTGGTGGAGCCACTTCCCGAGGTGTATCTCAATATCAAAGGAGAAGGACTCGAAGAACTCCAGAAAAATTTTGCGCGTCTGGAAGATCAGGGGTGTCTCCGCGAAATCGGCTCATTTACGAACGGCGCGAAAGTTTTCTCTATGACGACGCTGTGCATGCAGAAGTTCTTCGTCACACGCGTGTTTTCGCAGATTGTTTGGGCGCTCTTCATTCTCAGCGAACTTCTCATATTGGGGTACATGGCACTCAAGGTATTGCATCTGAAGATGACGCCTTTGTCTGAGGTTACCATCTCCGCTGGGCTTGGTGCGGGGCTCTGGGTCGTGCTTCTGTGGTTTCTTGCCGTCATTCATCTCTTCGTCTCTGGGGCAATCTGGGTTCTCCTCATTCTCGTGCCCGCTCTCGGTTACCGATCTGCCATTCATTGGTGGAAGAGGCTTACGACGCAGCGTTGGCAGGTGGATCTTTCTCCCTGGAGTCCAGTATTGCTCGTCGGATGGCTCTTGCTTTCGTATTTTGCGCTCAACTTTCTCACAGTTATCCGCCCGTTCCCGATCGGTTGGGATGATCTGGGTAGTTATCTGAATCGTCCGAATCTTCTCGTGAGCTACGGGCATTTCATCTATTCGATGGCTCCGTTCCAGTGGGAGTACCTCACGGCAGTCGGATTCTCGCTTTTTGGGTTCGGCAGCCCCGTCGGAGCCACGGCAGCCATGGTGATCAACTGGCTTGAGGGAGTGCTCGCGGTATTCACCATTCTCGCGTTTGGACGAAGCTACTTCGGTCCACGCGGTGGTCTTCTTTCGGCGCTCCTCTATTACTCGCTGCCGCTCGTTGGGCATTTTTCCTACGCCGACATGAAGATCGATAATGCCGTTTTCATGATGGGGGCGCTCGCTACATACTGTCTGTTTCTGGGGATTCTGCCGCCGCAGGCTTCGGAGGAAGAATCCGTTGAACATCCTTTTCGGGAACAGCTCCTTTGGATTGCGCTTGCCGGAGTCTTTGCAGGATTTGCCTTCAGCATGAAGGTGACGGCGATCATGGTGGTGATCGCGCTTCTCGTGATCCTTGGTGGAGTGATGCTGCACTGGAGCGCCGCCCTGGGCGCTGCCGCCCTTGCAGCTGTGGCATTGGCGGGGGAGGGGGGGCTCAATCTCCATTCTGTGGGGCAGCGTATTTTCGGGGAGGGAACCGAATTCACAACAAAAGGATTCTTCCTCATCTTTTTGTCCGTGGGCATTACCTGTACCGCTGCCGGTTTTCTGCGCGGACGGAGGAACTGGAAGAGGGCGGTTCTTTCTGGAGGAGTGTTTCTTTTGGCATTTTTTGCAGTCCTCTTCCCATGGGTCGAGCACAACAATATCCAGCGAGGATTTATCATTCCGCGGGGGATAGCTCTTGGGTCTCCGAATAAAATCACGCTGAGTCTTGATCTCTATGGAACAGCAACTGCCTCGGTCAATAGCGGTCCCGTCCGGAAAATGCCGGAAGACCTGAAACTTGATCCGAAGCATCCGGCGTGCGGCGAGACCGGGCACGAGGAAGAGCTTGGTCGCTACTGGGGTACGCGTATCGGCTGGGGCCACTACCTCACGTTGCCCTGGCGCTCGGTGCTCAATCTCGATAGTGCCGGTTACTACGTGACGACGATGCCCGCGCTCTTGCTGTTTCCGTTGCTCCTTCTCCTTCCATACTTCTGGACGCGTCGCGGTCGGTGGCTGCGATGGATGACCATCGGCACATTCTTCATCCTCCTCGAATGGATGTTCATGGCCAACGGCATTCCGTGGTATGGCATCGGTGTGTTCCTCGGGCTCATGCTCGGCATTGAAGCATTTGTTGCCCGTGCGCCGGATGCCCTGAGCCGTTCTCTCGTCGGTGTGCTTATCGCCATTGCGCTCTTTAGCAACTTCGCGCACCGCTTTTGGCAATTTGATCAGCAGCGCAATCTCTTCGAGTATCCCATCGGTCGTGCCTCCGCGGAGGTCATGCGCGAGCGAACCATTCCCCATTATGATGATATCGCCGAAATCGCGCTGGAACTCTATCGCACGCAGCCCGACCGACCATATCTCTATCGCATTGGGACATTCATTCCGTATTTCATTCCCCGCAACCTCGAGGTCATCGGACTTGTTGATCACCAGCTCGACGTGTTCAATTGTCTCTATCAGGAACGCGACAGTGCGCTCATGACCAAGCGTCTGAAGGCACTTGGCTTCAGCAGCCTTATCTTCGATACGAACACTGCGACGATCGAGCGTGATGC
>MFXW01000080.1 GCA_001787585.1 Candidatus Peribacteria bacterium RIFCSPHIGHO2_02_FULL_53_20 | reverse complement strand
TCAGCCGGTGATTCTTTTGATCTTGATGCTGTTTTTTGGGAGATCAACATCATAATTGCTACACGAGAATGTCATCGGTTGCATTCAATGGTTTCCACTTTCTTTGGCGCAAAGAAAGGGCAGATCCCCCTTCGTTCGCTGAGGCGAACTACGGAGGGACAAGAAGAAACATGGTCGCTAACGGGAAAGTGCCTATGCATCACCGCTCGCAGTGCTGGAAATGCAAACTCGCTCCTCACTGCGGCTCGTCGCTCAAACAGTGCATTTCCTGCGCACTGCTCACGGGATGCATGACGGCACTTTCCCGGACGCGACCGGCGACTTCACACTCGACTGATGATGCGTGACGGCGCTTTTCCAATGCGACCGGACCCTGTTTTACTCGATCAGAGACAGCACTGGCAACCATGCAAAAGATTCATTGAGCTTTCCTGCCTATTTCTCAAAATGGGCTCCCCCTTCCTCCCGTGGAGGAAGGGGCTAGGGGATGGAGGAGATATGAGGGTTGGGTGAGGGGGATTCACGTGACGCCCACCCCCTCCTCCTCTAACATCCCCCCGATGCCATTCTCCGTCCGACGCCTCAAAGAACCTCCGAAGCACCGCTTCCCTTGGAAGCGCACAACGCTGTGGGGACTGACGTTTGCCCGACCGCTCCTCGGGTGGTACCAGGCATGGAAGCGTAGACAACAACAAGAGCACGAGACGATGCTCCTGAAACGTGTTCTCTTCATTCTGATCGCCGTGCTCTTTGCGCTATTTTTGATCGCGGGAACGGCAAAGGCGCTTGTGGGACTCAAATCCCTCGGCATGCGGACGCTGATCAACGTGACCGGCGGGGAACTCCCACATGATGACACGGGATACACCAATATCCTGCTTTTCGGTCAGGGGGATAGCAGCCACGACGGGAAAGATCTGACCGATACGATCATGGTGGCGAGTATCGATCCGACAAAAACACAAAGCGTGGTCGTGGTTTCCCTTCCCCGCGATCTGTATTTCCTCGCGACAGACAAGATGGGCAAGGGTCGGATCAATAGTCTCTACCGCGATTACAAAGGATACCTACGCGGAAAGGGCATGGAGACTGCCGAAGCCTCGAAGGAAGCCATGCGCGAAGTGGCGCTCGAACTCGGCAAGACGCTTGGCATTCCTATGCACGGAGCAATCAAGGTGGACTTCGAAGGATTTGTGGATGCGGTCGATATTCTTGGCGGCATCGATGTCACGGTACCCGAGGACATCGTGGATACGGAGTACCCGGACGAAAACTACGGCTTTGAGACCTTCTCTCTAGGAAGCGGTCCGCAGCACTTGGATGGTGCAACGGCATTGAAATACGCACGGAGCAGGCACAGCAGCAGCGACTTCAGCCGCTCCGCGCGCCAGCAACAGATCATCGTGGCAATGGCCGAGAAAGCAAAAGCCGAAAAACTCCACAGGGATGTGGGAGCGATCACCGAACTGCTGCGCGTCCTCGCCGAGCATGTGGAAACCACGTTCACTGTGCGCGAACTGATCGCGCTTGGCGGAGTTGCAGACTCAATCGACCGTTCGCGGGTCGTGAGCATGCAGCTCTCCGACCGTAACGGGCTGTATGACACCGTTCCCGAGGCTGGAGGTCTCCTCTACGCTCCACCGAGAAATCTCTTTGCAGGAGCCTCCGTACTGCTTCCTCTTTCCATTCCCGAGTACCCCGTCACCTGGAAGCAAATCCAAACGCTCGCGCGCCTCCTCTTCCCCATGCGCTCCATCTATCTGAGCAATCCCCAAGTCAGCATTCTGAATGCCGGAGCCAAGCCAGGATCGGCACGGGCACTGAGTAATGAGTTCATTCGCTACGGCTTCACTGTTGACCACATCGCCAATGCCAATGCTCTTCCCGATCAGGAAACATCCTGGATTGCAGAGAAGTCAGCGACAGAGCAAACGCCCGAAGCTGCCTTTTTCGCGGATCTGCTGAAACTGCCGATGCAAGCGAGCACGGAATTGACTTCGGAGGAACTGCGGACGGTGACGATTGTGCTGGGGAAGGATTATAAATATCGACCGGTGCAGGATCTTTTGGAATGAGATAGCCCCTCCCACGAGGAGAGGGGTAATTTGATGTGCAAGCGGTCATCAGGAGGGCTCTTTCCTCATAGTGAAACAGGGTTGGTCGCATTGGAAAAGCGCCGTCGCGCATCACGGGAGCGGGGCGAATGAGAACCCGCTGGAGGAGATTTTGGGTGGACCTCGGGTTTTCCGCCCCGCGAACGTAGATGCGTAGGCGTCTTTTCCACCTGCGACCACGCTTTTCTTTGCGGTACTTTCTTTTGGCAAGACAAAAGAAAGTACCAAGAAGAAAGCGGAGAAATATGAGGACTTCTGGAACAACTTCTGGAGTCCAGTCTGTATTGCAAACTATTTTCCAGTACAATTCCCCTGTGACTCCCCGCGAAATCATCGCCAAAGCCTGGGCTATTACGAAGAAAGAGCGTGGAATTCGTGCATGGGGCTATGTGGGCTCATTTTTTGAAACGATGCTCCATCTCAAAGTACTCCTCTACCAGATCTATTTTTTCTGGAGCTTCTTCATCGTCGGTAATACCGTCGGTCTCTTTGAAATCGAGGAAATACTCTACGAATATCTGCCAGTCGGCGTCTTTTTCACGATCATCATCATCTTTCTTGTCATGCTCGTCATCGAACTCTTCCTGCCGAGCTTATGTCTTGGCGCGATCATAGGCTTAAGCGCAAAATCGTACCGCAAAGAGGAAGTAAAGGGCGGCATGATCCTCGGTCTCTACAACTTCTTCCCGCTCTTCGTCCTCAAAGAAGCCCTCGTCTTGAGTAGTATTTCCATGGCGATCACCTTCTCTTCCATCATTCTCCGATACGGCGAAAACCGGAGCCTCATCATCTTCCTGCTCTCCGCACTCTGGTTCCTGTGGCTCTTTTCCATGTGCCTGCGGTTCCTTTTGAGCTTTGCCGAGGAATGCGTCGTCATTCGCAAAACGTCCACATTCGCGGCCATGGGTAAAAGCTTCAAGCTCGTCATCAGTCACCTCGGCAAGATCGTCTTTTTGATCGTTCTCCTCTTCGTCATATCGCTGCGGATCCTCATCAATGCGCTCATGGCACTACTGCTTCCTGCACTGATCGTGGGCTTCGCCTTCCTCTTCTCACTCTTCCTTTCCGCAACACTGACAGTAATTCTCACGGGAATCATTGCCTTGATCCTGATCGGACTCGCAAGTTACCTCTTTGCCTATCTGGAGGTCTTTAAACAGACGGCGTGGACCATCACATTCCTGGAACTGAATGCCTTGAAGGATTTAGATGTCATTGAGACATAAATATTTTTAACTTCTATAAAATCCACCAATCAAATAAATGCGCGAAGCCGGTGCTTTGCCCGGCTGGAGCGCTTCTTCTTAGGGAAAGGAGGGCTCATGGGAGGGAAACCGTAGGTTTCTCTTCTATGAAGATTTGACAGTGTACGCCCGTACACCCTATCATGGTGTACGTATGATCACCCTTACCCCCCACCAGAGAACGGTTCTCAGTTTTGTACGGGAATTTCAAAGCAAACGGGGATATAGCCCTTCGCTAACTGACCTTGCAGTAGCATTCGGTGTCCGGAGCAAAAATGCGGTCGCCAAAGTGGTACGGGCGCTCACAAGAATGGGATTTCTGGAGAAAGATCCTCGAGGTCGGATCAAGTTCACGGAGATGACGGATAGAGATGAACGACCGACAGCACTCGCACTTCCCCTCTTCGGTCCCATCGCCGCAGGTTTTGCCGCTCCGATCGAAGAGCAGGCGGAGGAAATGGTGACGCTGGATCAATACCTGATTCGCGACCGCACCAAAACCTTCCTGCTGCGTGTGAAAGGCGACAGCATGATCGATGCCGGCATCTTCGAAGGTGACCTCGTGATTGTGGAGCGCGGCAAAGAACCGCGCGCCGGCGAGATCGTCGTCGGGATTCTCGATGGAGAATTCACCCTCAAGCGCCTCAAGCGCGAGAAGGGAAAGTATTATCTGCAAGCGGAAAACCCGGCGTACCCGGATATGTATGCGTTGGAAGAATTGCAAGTAGCGGGGGTAGTGAAGGGAATTATGCGAAAATATTAACGTGAAGTAAGGGCACAAATCCCAAGGGCGCAAGGGCGCAGATGTTTTGAGCCCTTGTGCCCTTGGTCCTTGCGCCCTTTCCATCCATGTCTTTCTTACATACTTATGCCTGCTTGTTGTATTGCTCATATCGACGTCGACGCTTTCTTCGCTTCCGTCCTCGTCCGGGCAGATCCTTCACTACAAGGAAAACCCCTCCTCGCTCTCGGCATGGGCGGCGGCTGCGTGATCGCAGCGAGTTATGAGGCGAAGGCGAAGGGTATAAAGACAGGTATGCGGCTTCTCGATGCACGCAAGCTCTGTCCCGGGGCCATCGAACGGATCTCCGATTTCGCCGAAGCCTGCCGGGCCTCTGTGCATATCGAAGAAATCCTTGCACGGGAATGTCCGGCGATGGAAAAGATGTCCGTGGATGAATGGTTTTTGGATCTGCGCACGCTCGTGGGAGGCATTCCCGAAGATCTCGGAGCCTGGGCATTAGACACACAATGCATGATCCGGCGACATCTCGATTTAACCGTATCTGTCGGAATAGGACCGACGAAAACACTGGCGAAAATGGCGAGTGAATATAGGAAACCCGCAGGAATAACCGTCGTTGCAGAGGAAAAGTTGCAGGTTGCAAAGCTGCCAAAAGCATCTTTGCAACCTGCAACTTGCAACTCGTCCTCTTTTGTCAGTCTCGCATCTTTCCTCCGCTCCCGTCCCGCCGCCGCCATCCCCGGCATCGGTCGTAAGCGCATGGTCCACACCGAAAAACACGGTTGGAGTACCGCCTGGGACTTTGCCAATGCTCCAAGAGATACGGTCGTACACCTCTTCGGGCGCCCGGGAGGAGAGCTCCAGAAGGAACTTCTTGGTGTGGTGATCTACCCCATTGAGGTGTACGCGCGACCACCCCAGTCCATTTCGCGCTGCAGGAGCTTCCGGAGAACACGTGATGCAATGACCGTATACGCACAATTACAGGAGCACATGACAGTAACCGTCATGCGCATGCGCAAAGAACACTTGAGCACACGCAACCTCAGCATCTGGCTGCGAAATCACGAGTACAGCTGCACCGGAACGGAATGCCGACTCCCCCGCTCTGTGGATACAGAAGAAGAATTGCTCCCATATGCACGTCGCATGTTTCAACAGGCATGGAAACGCGGCGGTATGGCTACCCAGGTAGGACTCGTCCTCGGCAATCTCACGCCTGCCGGAGGAAACCAGTACTCGCTGTTTGAGCAGCCGGAGAAATCGGAGCAACGCAAAAATATTCAGGAAGCACTGGATGATATTCACAAGCGATTCGGCAGAGATGCAATAGTACGCGGACCGGTCGTGGGGCTCGGGCGGGAACGGAAGAGTAGGGGGACGATGGTGGGAGATATTGAAGAATGATCAACCGCAGGCAGAAAGCCTGCTCCCGATATGCTGATACTCTAGAAATAGGGAGCAGCCTTTCTGGCTGCGGTCCGGATGGATATCACTAAAGACATACGCAAAAGGACCTCTCAGAGAGAGGTCCCTTGTATTGCTGCCATTCCTTTCAATGGCTTCAGAACGAGCGCAGGTTGATCGTGAGATTACCGCCCAAGGCGGTGGAAATCTCGGTATCGACCGTCACGGTCGCCGATGCGGCACGATTGATCGTCAAGCGTCCGACTCGATAGCCGGACGCCTCTCCCTGCACAGTACCGTTCAGCAGAATCCGGAAGACCGGACCGCTGTCGGTTGCTGCCAAGAAGTCGATCACGAGATTTGCGCTTCCCGTCACGGTGATCGTCATGCTGTCCGTATCGGTCGGTGCGGTGATATTGATGGTACCTGCACCACCGCCGCTACCTCCTCCACCGTTGTTTCCACCACCGGATCCCGCCACACCGTTGACGATGAGGCGATTGCCGAGGGCCGCTGCGACTTCCGTTGCAATGGCCACGTTTGGCGCGGTAACAGTAACGGCATGCGGAGCTTCCGGAAGGCGGAATGGACCTTGGGTCGACCCACCATTCAAAGAAACGGTGAGAAAACCGTTGGCGTCCAATGCCAACGAGGCCGAATTCGTCGCGGAAATCGTGATGGCACCCGTGGTATCGTCGGCGGTTGCTGTGTTGCCACTACCACCACCGCCACCAGGCAGTGTCGGACCGGGGTCAACTCCTCCTGTCAGCGGATCGGTAGGGTCGGTGCGAATCGTGGTACCTGACCCGACCACGAGATCGTGGTCTGGATTAGAAAAGACGATGTTCGCTCCTGAACTGGGTACGAGAAAATCGTCGCCCAGCCCGCCAGTCAGGGTGTCGTTCCCTGCCTGACCAAAGAGATCATCGTCACCAATTCCGCCATCAATGTTGTCGTTACCGGCTCCGCCGTCGAGGGTATCATCTCCGCCACGCCCAAAGAGCGTGTCATTGCCGGCTTCGCCGAAGAGCTTGCTCCCCTTGTCGCTGCCGGTGATCGAGTCGTTGCCGTTGCCACCTTTGATAGTGTCCTTGAATAAGGTGTTGTTAACGATCGTATCGTTTCCACTGCCACCAGTGATGGACACCTGCCGCATGGCAGAACGCTGGAACGCACGACTGTTTCCATTCTCGACCACTGTGACGGTTGTCGCCGTCTCATTGACCGTAATGGTGTCATGTCCACTTCCGCCAGTAACCCGGAGGATTCCTCTGGAAACCGTCGAAGACGGCAATAACCGTTCTTCCAATGTCTGCACCTCAGCAGAAACCGGAATCAAACATTGTCGGCAAGACACGCGTCTCGCACCCCAGAACTGAAAAAGCTTTCGCATGACAACTTCCTTCACTCTCGAGAGTCACAATCCGAGACCACTCACTTCGATCTAGCTTTGATCTGAAGCCAATGTTTTGAATGACCGCGTGTTCATGACACGCTAACAATCATTCACTTCCCAAATCATGAACCTATGTTTATTACACTTTTTTGATTTAAAGTCAATTTCATTGCAATACTATCATTAATTTGTCCAAAATGGACGAACGTGAGATGCATAGGGATGGCTCAATGGTTGCAGAGACGCAACGCTGTTGCATTCCGACGGAACGGGATGAGACGCAACAGCGTTGCGTCTCTACGGTGTATGCGATTCCGCAGCTGACCCTTTGCGACGTTTTCTTTTCACCCACGCCAACCCCGATCCCGCTCCAGCGGCAATCACGACTATGGCAGCAGGACCCGTATCACCGGCAGGAGGACGGGAGAGAGCTATCGGCTGGAGAGAAGCCCATGGGTTATTGTTGGGATTATTTGGATCCACTGGAACGATGCGCCCGTCGGCTGTACGCATGTAGCCGGGCTGCATTGTGCCATTGGGTCCGATGCGGAAAGTTGGGAAGCCACCGAATGCCCAGGCAGGATGTGTACCGCCCGCAAGCATGGTGTCCCTCTCGCAGAGCGAAGAACAGCCGTCACCCGAAAGGCGATTACGGTCATCGCATTGCTCGCCGAAGTCGAGTACGCCATCGCCGCAACGTCGGAGCGAGCAATCCGTGCGACACACGACATTGGCAGCATTTGCGTTACCAGCGGCATTATCGCACTCCTCACCGAGATCAATGCGACCGTCACCGCAGGTGACACTGAGGAACCGGCATGTTTGTGGATTGCAGCCGTACGAGAGTGTCACCCTATGAATGCCCGGTTCGCAGACTTCGTCGAGAGCCTTCTGGACGATGCCATCGCCGCAGGTGCCGCGCTCGAGGAGACATTCTGTGGAGCAACCATCCTGATTTCTGCGATTGTTGTCGTCGCATTCCTCAGGATGCGTACGAAGACCGTCGCCACAGAGCGGGAAGGCGGCAACGTTTCCCTCAATGCTGCAAGAAGCAGAACACCCGTCGCCGGAGATGCTGTTCCCGTCATCGCACTGCTCGGGAGCCACCGCCATGCCATCGCCACAGTACGCAGCACTTGCAAGCACCGCAGGTTCCAGCGTGCAATTTTCCCTGCAACCGTCGCCGGAGTAGGTGTTGGCGTCATCGCATTCCTCAGGAGCAGAAAGAATGCCGTCGCCACAGTAGGATGTGGCTGCGACCATGCTGTCCTCAATGGTGCAGGCCTCCGAGCAGCCGTCACCACGGGCGATATTGCCGTCGTCGCACTGCTCGCCACTGTCTTGAACAGAATCTCCGCAGATCGGGAATGCACAATCCGTGCGGCATCGGTCAGGCACGGAGTCGGCATTGTTCTGACCGTCATCGCACTGCTCTCCGGGATCCAGGATGCCATCACCGCACAAGGCAAGACATTCGCGGTCTTCGTTGCACGTATTTGCCCCTGGTCCCTCCACGATCAGACATCCGTTTTCCGAGCACTCCGTGTGTGCATCGAGTCCACACGAAAGCGCGGGATCACACTGGTTGGCACCAGAAGCGGGTACTTCCACGCAAGCTGTTCCCTGGCACTCCGTGTGCGTGTTTTCGGCATTGCACCCGAAGAACGGATCGCATGCATTGTTTCCTCTTCCCGGCATCATCGCGCAGGCACTCTCCTGGCATTCGGTGTGCTCCGCGCAATCGATGTAGTCGTTGCAGGCATTCACCCCTGGACCGGCAACGGTCACGCAGGCGTCATTTTCACACTCCATGTGCGATTGCTGCCCGCATCCAAGGAAGGGATCGCAGTCCTTTGGACCGGGACCGGGGAGAACAACACAGGCATCGGTGATGCATTCCGTATGTTCGTTGCAATCGACGAGCGTGTTGCATGCATTATTTCCCGGTCCATCTTCCGCAAGGCATTCGCCTGCGGCGCTGCAGACGGTGTGCTGCAGAGTGCAGTCATTGTCCTCCGCGCAGGCATTGTCTCCATAACCGGCTACGAAGACACAGGCATTATTTTGGCAGACCGTATGCCCGGTGGGATCACAGCCGAAGTCGGGATTGCACTCGAGTTCTCCGGAACCGAGAAGGACTAAGCACGTGGTGTTATCGGGGGAACACTGCGTGTGGGAACCGCAGGGGACATCTTCATTACACTCATCATCCCCTGCACCATCGACAATGATGCACTGGTTCTGATTGTTGCATTCGTTGTGCGCGGGATTGATGACACATCCATCGAAGGGATTGCACTCATTGTTTCCTGGACCGGGAAGCTCGACACAGGCGGAATCCACACATGCAAAGTGATGGACGCAATCCCCGAGGGCAGAACATTCATTCGATCCGGATTCATTGAGGACGATGCACTGGTCGTTCTCGTCACAGATGCTCCGCTCCGGGCTGCAGCCGTTGATGAGCGGATCACATTCACTGGGGGCTGCACCGGGCACGGGTACGCACTGATTCTGGTCATTGCATGCAGTGTGCGTGCCACAGGGGATGGCGTCGGAGCATTCGTCGGCACCTTGTTCGGGGACGGAAATACATTGATTGCTCTCATCACAGACGGTGTGAGATTCTCCACAGGAGAGGAAGGGGTCGCAGTCGTTATTGCCGGTGCCTGCAACGATCAGACACGCGGAACCATCTTCCGAACACTCCGTGTGCTCCCCGCAATCGAGAAACGGCGTGCACTCATTGCCGCCGGCACCCTCATCCACAAGACACACGCCCCGTGGATCATCACAGACAAAATGCTGCTCTCCGCAATCGGCGCTATCGATGCATGTATTGGGACCATTGCCGGGTAACCGGATGCAGGCATTACCCACACACGTGAGATAGTTGCCCGTACCGCAACCGGAGTCGGGATCGCAGAGTTCCTTGCCACCAGATGTATGGGGAACTGCAATGCAGAGCGTCCCCTGGCAGAGGGTATCTTCCAGACAATCGACATCATCCTCACATTCGCTCTCTCCTTCCCCCAATTTGAGGAAACACTGATTGTTTGTGCAGATGTTGTGGTAACGGTCACCGTCACCGCAGCCGAGGAAGACATCGCACTCGTTCTCCCCTCCTACGGGAATTGTGACGCACGCGCTATCGTCCGCACAAATTGTATGCTCGCCACATTTCACAATGTCGCTGCATTCGTTGCCGCCTGGACCGTCCTCCGCGATGCATTGCTGATCGTCATCGCAAACCATGTGCTGCGCGGAGCAATCCTCGTCTGCCACGCAGTCATTGCCACCCACTTCATTGATCTCTACGCAGGCATTATTCCGGCAGATTGAGCGCTTGTTGCTGCAGCCGAGCGAGGGATCGCAAGCATCATCACCGGCACCCGAAAGCACGACACAGAGTTCACTCTGACACACGGAGTGTTCATCACATGCGACCTGATCGGAACATGCATCGTCCCCCTCGCCGTCTACCGCAACGCACACACTGTTTTCGCAGACGTTGTGCTTGGGGGGGATGCCGCAATCGAGTACCACGGGATCACATGCATTTTCACCATCTCCCGGCACCACGATGCAAGCGGAATTATCGTCCGTACATTCTGTGTGCTCATCGCACTCGACGGCATCCGTGCAATCATTTGAGCCGGAGCCCGGCACGGACACACACTGATTCTGGTCGTTGCATTCGTTGTGCTTCTTGTCACCGCACCCATCGACGAGGTTGCAGGTATTGACTCCATCGCCGGCGACGGCTTCACAGGAATCACCTACGCATTCCAGATGGCTTCCACAGGGAACGGTATCGTCGCATGCATTGGCGCCGCCGCCGGGAAGTGTCACACACTGATCGTTGATGCATTCATTGTGCTTAGGAGAATCACAGCCGATGCTAATGTCACACTCGTTGGCACCCGCTCCCGGAAGAATGATGCAGGCAGCATTGTCCTCTGTACATTCTGTGTGTTCGCCACAATCCACAACGGTATTGCATTCGTTGCTACCGGAGCCATTCACCGTGATGCACTCATTCTGGTCGGTACATTCGGTGTGATCTCCTGAGCATCCAAGAACGGGGTCACATTCATTTCCACCATTGCCGGAAACTGTAACACAAGCCT
Source organism: Candidatus Peribacteria bacterium RIFCSPHIGHO2_02_FULL_53_20 (assembly GCA_001787585.1). Lineage (GTDB taxonomy): Bacteria > Patescibacteriota > Gracilibacteria > Peribacterales > Peribacteraceae > 2-12-FULL-55-11. Next base: position 11,256 of record MFXW01000080.1, on the reverse strand, counting down.
CCCCTTGGCATTCCGTATGTTCGTCGCAACCGACAAACACGGAACATTCGTTGCCTCCGGCACCGTCCACGGTGACGCACTGCGTCCCCTGGCAAACCGTATGCTCGTCCTTGCATCCGAGGAAAGGATCACATTCGTCCTGCCCTTCTCCGGGAGTCGTTACGCACGCCTGACCCTGGCAAATCGTATGCTCCGGAGGAGCACCATGACCGCTTGAGCTTTGAGCACTGCTTTGACCAGCACCACTAGAATTCTGAGCACTGTTATTGGAAGAAGCTTGTGGACATGTCGCCGGGCATTCCACATTCGGATCCCAGCACTTCCAGCCGGAACCCGGACAGCATCGGGGAATCTTGCCGGAACCACAGGAGGGCGTAGAGCCACAGATATCGCCGGCATTGCTGGAAGAAGATTGTGGAGGTGTGTACGGGAACGGCACTTCACAGCAATCCGTAGAAACGGAAACCGTATACGAGTACCCTTTCCTCCAAAGTTCAGAGGGAGGCATTCCTAACGATAGGTTGAACGATCCGCCTACAGGCGGAAAGGGACCGAAACTTGCTCCGGTGATGGGTCCGGCTCTGTTGATATAGACAGTCTTATTGGGAGGTGTGGTTGCCCATGGCGTCGTTAAGCTCGTACCTTGGGGAACATCGTTCGAGTTGGCTGTGATGGAACACTGTCCGCTGGGAGGAGTGAAAAAATTAAAACCAAATCCGAGCGGACCGACAGCCTGACCATTACTCAGCGTAGCTGTGGCTGTACAAGCGAATGGGTGGGTGGGGCATACCACTGTATACGTCAGGGATCCGATCGGCTTGCACGAGGAAGCCTGCGAGCTACCGCCGCTGGAGCTTGCCTCAGAACTCGATCCTCCGAGAATGGCGCACATCCACGTGCCATTTTTGCAGCAGAATGGTTTGGCCCCACCGGAGCAACTCGGCTCTGATCCCGCACACCCCGACGATATGGAACTCTTTTGTGATGAGTTTCCCTGCGAAGAATTTGCCTGTCCGCAACGCGGTGGGCATTCCGCCATCTCGTCCCAGCACTTCCAATTCCCGTCAGGACAACACAGAAGCGTATTGCTGCAGGAAGGCTTGTTCGTCTCACTGCAGGTCACATCCTGCGAACTCCCGGCACTGCTTGCTCCGGAAGAATTCGCCGAGGAATTTGTGGAAGAGTTTGTGGAGGAATTGGTGGAAGAATTTTTGGACGAAGAATTGCCTTTGGATGACGAAGCAGGAGCACTCGATGAGCGGGGTGCGGAAGAAGAAGCAGGCACACTCGAAGAACGTGGAGCGGATGAAGAAGCAGGTGCGCTTGAGGAACGCGCAGAGGATGACCGCTTGACGTAGCACTTCGGACGGATGGTACACTGGAGACCATTGTTGATACGGTAACAGCAAGGTACGGGAGTAAACCTTGGATCACCAGGCCCCCATGCTTGCTCGCAGAACACCGCGCCGTCTGTCCGTGAAGCACACTTCGGCACTCCTTCGTCGCAAACAACACTCCAGTTGCGACTTTGGGTATCGAAATCGCAACTCGGAGAGCCCACCTCCACGTCATCCGGGCTGACCTGACCGATCAACGTTCCGCTCTCTGGACTGCCCCATGTAAAGAGACTCGCGACGAATCGTCCGGTATCAGCAATGCCTTCCGTAAGCGCATGCCAAATACGCGCAAAGATCGAAGGGCGCTGGGGAGAGAATTCTCCGGCACTTACCGTGCCGTTTATAGCGCTGTCCCAGCAGGCCCAACTGCCATTTTTGCAGCAATAGGCCGAACCTTTTCCCGTGCAATCGGGTTCTCCCCCAGCACAGGAACGCGCCGAACTTTTTTTGCTCGATCCAGAGCCTTGACTGCCGGGAGTGCTGTGACCGCTCTGATCGGATCCTCCGCTGCCCTGACCACCAGATCCCTGGGAACCTCCGGATCCTCCGCTCCCCTGGGAACCTTGTGATCCTCCGCTACCTTGGGAACCACCGGATCCCTGGGGACCTCCGCTCCCCTGAGAACCTTGCGATCCTCCGTTGCCTCCGGAAGAGTGTTGACCCTGGTTTGCACCTGTGCAACAACACGCTGCACCCTGAGCCCCCATCTTGCATGCATCCCCGCAAGTTCCACCATTATTTGTACAGCCAGTGGACAACATGCATGCGGTACCCGTCGGGCACATACCGCCACTGCTTGTACTGGATGTTGCGGAAGATTTTTTTCCACACTGCGAAGCGCCGGTAATACCATTGGGGCATGCCCATGTACCGTTACTGCAACATTCCGCAGTACCGATAAAACAATCGGGCTTCGGCGGAGAGCAGCTCCCCTTGGATGAGGATGCGGGCACAGAGCTATTTTTGGATGTGGTGCTGCTACTTTTTCCTGTAGAACTTGCGGTGCAGGCGCATTCAAAAGACCCGTATACGCACTGGTTATTTTGACATACTCGGTCTATGTAATAGCAGGTCCCCTCAAACGGATCACCACAATGTTCCGGTCCTCCATTGGGAAGCCCCGGACAATCCGCAGCAGAATTGCAAGCATCCGTGGAGCTGCTTTGGGTTGCGACTGAACTGCTTGCAGGAGCTGCACTGCTGTCTTCGGAAGCATTGTTGCTGCTGTCTGCGGAAGCATTGTTGCTGCTGGAACTTGCACCTCCCCCTCCTCCCGGTCCCCCTAGTCCCCCTAGTCCCCCCGGCCCTCCTTCTCCCTGGAAGCACGCTCCACCGATACAATTGAATCCTGAAGGGCAGCAGATCAGACCACACGATATCTGTCCGGGCGGACACGACACCTGACCCTGCAATACATTTTGCGTACTCGGCCACCAGGCGACATAAGCAGAAACTCCGAGTGTGAGGAGTATCCCGCCGATAGTGAGGAGACGAATCCTCGCTGCAGCCATCTTGAAGAGCAGGATACCAAGATTTGCCCTATTCCTCCTACAGAAGATGTAACAGAGATTGACCGATATAGTTTTTCGTATCGTGTATGTTTTGAAATGTTGAATATGCTCATCATCACTCTACAAAAATAAGAATCGTCGGTGGTAGAGACGTGCGATTCGCACGTCTCTACACCGACATGACGATATTTACCGCGGCAGAAAAAACTGCTGAAGGGTGGGGATGATTGTGTTTCGGAGAATTCCACCTGCAGTGGATGACGGACCGCACGGTGCATCAATACTGGTGCAGGTGTTCTTTCCTGTTCCGGGAAGCTGTCTGCACCGCCGAAGACTACAACCAAGATGACATCCCTTCGTGTAGGGGCAGGGGCGCGAGGTCGCAGGAAGCGATCCCACTTGTGCAGATTGGGCGGAGGAGTATCGCGAAATACCGGTACTACTCGAACGCCTACTGCTTCCAGGAAAGAGACTTGGTGGAGTCATGGTGCAAGATCCTCCGATCGTGGTGCATGTGCTCACTCCCGGACCCGCAATCCACACACACTTGCTGCCACTGCATCCCTTACGGCAGGTAGCCGTCGTGCAGCAGGCCGCCGTGGCAGCGGCTGCCTTCGGACACCGATCCACGCCCGGGCCCGGCAATTGTGAGCACTTGAGCCCCGTACATCCAAGGTGACACGCGGGAAAATCACAGCACGTATCAAAGCAACCGTTCGTCTGCCGATGCACGCATACCCATTTCGTTCCCAAACAAATCGCCACATTCGGTGAAAGACACAGCTTCCCACCGATGGTCAATGGACGCTCCGAGCCACAGGCACAGCCGGAGGTAACGGAACATCCCGTCACGGGGAATGCACACAGACTGCAGGCTCCTCCACCCCCCGTGCCACCCGTTGTTCCCCCCATGCCTCCTGTCCCTCCAGTCCCACCTCCATTGCCAGCGCTGCTGACGGATACGATCGAACCTGCAGATCCTGCAGAACCAAAAGACCCCGATGAAGCGGATGATCGAGTGGAGGTAGCCGAAGGTCCGCTCCCACCCGTGCCACCTGTCCCTCCCGTGCCCCCCGTACCACCTGTTCCCCCCATCCCTCCTGCTCCACCGAAAAATCCTCCGACCCCCCCTGTCCCGCCGGTTCCCCCGATCGCTCCTCCAAGAGAAGAATCACATATGGATACGATAGAATCGCCGCGACACTTCCCTCCATAACAATGACAAGGTCCATCCGTTCCTAGAGACGAGCAACCTGGACTCGTCGTGGGTAACGTACATCTGGCATACCCGACGCCGAGCGGATGGGTCGCGGGTAGACCGACGCAATCATTGTCAAAATTGCATTGATAACTGGTGCTGCTGCCACTCATGCCAGAACTTCTGCTCGCACCGCCACAGGTGCCGGGAGGAGGGGTGCCACAGAGTGTGGAACATTGTCCCAAAGCGCAAACACCCGTGCACATCGGAAAACAGCTTCCCGGGTTGCTACAGGCACAGGATCCTCCTCCTCCCACCCCACCCTCAGCAGGCCCGCCTCCTGGAGTGCATACGCCGCCGACGCAGTTCATGCCTACAGGGCAACCACCCGGGCACAGGAGGATTTGTGCTTTCCACTGTTGCCCTTCCCCTAGGCGTGCCAAGAACATGAGCGCAAAGACAGCGATCATTCCCCCGAGCCCTCTCCTGTGCCTACGGAAAAACTTTTTCACCATGAAAGGAAATATTGCTGCATACTGTAGCACAGTGGTGATGGAAATCGATACCGGAGTACCCGGGTATGCGGGTGACGGATATCCGATCACTGTCCGAGCGCCTTCAACCTCTCCCCGATTTTCCGGAGCTTTTCCGTATGGATCTGCAATTTCCCACGTTCAGCAGCAATCACGTTCTCCGGAGCGCGTGCGGTAAAATCCGCACTCTGCAATTTCACTTCTATGCTTTTCACCAATCGCTCCAGATTGTCCTTCTCTTTCTGCAATTTCTTCCGTTCCGCCTCGGTGTCGATCAACCCCTCAAGCGGCACATGCACTTCAATGTCGGGGAGAAAAATACTGGCGGCATTCTTGTGAGGCTTCGCGTCCGTATCGAACGTAAGACTGCCGATTTTTCCGAGCCTGCGGATGTGCGCCTCCTGCGATTCCAGAAGCTCAACCCATTTCTTGGTATGAATAATCGCGGCGATCTCCTTGCCCGGAGGAATCCCCTGATCAGCACGAATTTTGCGGATGACCTGGACGACGGAAGTGAGCTGCAGGAAGGCTTCCTCAGCCTCAGCATCAACCAATTCTTTTTTCACTTCCGGCCAGGATTTCGCAATCAGCAATCCGGAATCGGTAGTTTTCACATGCGACCAGAGTTCTTCCGTGACAAACGGACAGTACGGATGCAGAAGCTGGAGAATTTTCCGTAGCGTGTGGGTCAGCACCTCAAGATTGCCTGCCCGCCGTAGCCCTTCTTGATCTGCGACAATCGCAGACGGCGAAGGCGGGGCATTCTCTTTCCTCAGTTCCAGATACCAGTCACAGAAATCGTCCCAGACGAAGCTGTAGAGCGTGTCTCCCGCTTCGCTCAAACGGTACTCGGTCAATCCATCCGTCACTTTTTTCGTGACCGTTTGCAGCTTTGAAAGCATCGCGCGGTCGGCAAGAGAAAGCTCTGAGGCTTTTGGCAATTTTGTAATCATCCTGGGATCCACTTTCGCTTCTTCACATTGCATCAACACGAACCGCGACGCATTCCAGAGCTTGTTCACAAAATTCCGGTAGCCTGCGATTTTCTCTTCATACAGCCGCGAATCCGCCCCGGGGCTTTGTCCGACAATCATCGAGAGACGGAGAGCATCCGCTCCGTACTTCGGAATGATATCGAGCGGGTCGATCATGGTTTCGGGGTGCGACTTGCTCATTTTTTTGCCATCTCTGGTGCGAATCATGCCGTGGAGATAGACGGTCTTAAAAGGGATCTGCCCTGTCGCGTACGTCGTCATCAGAATCATGCGGGCTACCCAGAAGAAAAGGATGTCGTACCCCGTTTCCATCACACTCGTCGGATGAAACGCCTTGAAGTCCGGACTCTTCTCCAGAATATCACTCAGAGACAATGCAGGATCTGCAGCAAGTTTTGGATCTACGAGCGTACTCCACGTCCACTGCGAAACACCGAACCAGGTATCGAGGGTGTCGCTGTCTTGCTCCCAGCCCTTGTCTCCGGGCGGCTGCACGCCAACATAGATTTCCGATCCTCTATACCACGCAGGAATCCTATGCCCCCACCAGATCTGGCGGGAGATACACCAATCACGGAGATGATCGATCCAGTGGAAGTAGGTCTTGTTGAACCGTTCGGGAATGATGACGATGTCGCCGCTATGAACCACGTCGCTCATGACTTCTTTGATCGTCATCTTCTTCCCTTTCCAATCCACAGCGCGTTTGTTCACATCCACAAACCACTGCTCCTTGATCTGCGGCTCAACAATGCCACCGCCACGACTGCTGATCGCTACGTTGTGTTCGTGCGCTTCGACCGTGGAAACCAGTAACCCTTTCTTCTGCAATTTTTCGACAATCAACGGTCGCGCTTTTTCGATCGGCATTCCAGAAAATTCTCCAGCGATAGAAAGAAGCTTTCCGTCAAATCCGATGATCTGCTCTTTTTCGAGTCCATGCCGCTCAGCGATGCCGAAGTCCACCGCATCATGCCATGGCGTGATCGTCATGACGCCCGTGCCGAACGCAGGGTCCACGGCGGTGTCTTTGATAACGGTCGCATGGACGGGACCGTTGATCCACTCGGCTTCAAACGTATCGCCATGCTTGTACTTGAAATAGCGCTCGTCCTCCGGATGCGCAACCACGTACTTGTCGCCGAATTTCGTCTCCGGTCGCGACGTACTGATCTGGAACGGTCCGTACTGAAACGTGTAGAAGGGTTCGGTGCGCGTCTCGTACACCACTTCATCATCCGAGAGTGTCGTCTGAAGCTTCGGATCCCAGTTCACCATTCGGTGCCCGCGGTAGATCACGCCTCTTTTATACATATCCACAAAAACCTCATTCGTCGTGCGCGCAAGCGCAGGATCCATCGTGTAGCGCTCACGGCTCCAGTCGCAGGATGCTCCCATTTTACGAACCTGATTGCGAATGGTGCCACGGCTTTCTTCCACGAATTTCTGGATACGCTCGATAAGCTTCTCTCGACCGAGCGTTTTTCTGGGGTCTGCAATCTTCTCTTCTTTTTGAATAGTGCGAATGACCACAGCCTCGGTCGCAATCGACGCATGATCCGTTCCTGGCACCCAGAGAACTTTCTTCCCCCGCATGCGCTGAAACCGGATGAAGATATCCTCGAGTGCGAGCATCACGGCATGCCCCAGATGCAGCTGCCCCGTAGCATTGGGCGGCGGCATGGCAATCGTGAAGGGTTCACCATCTGCAGGGCAGGACTCCGGTGTAAACGCCCCACTATCCTCCCACCTCTTATAGATGGCATCTTCGACGGCAGCCGGATTGTAGGCTTTCGGGAGCATGGGGAAAGCTTACCTCCTTCCCCAGCTTCTGCTCCATGGATTTCCTCCACCCCTACCCCTTCCTTCCCAGAGATTCCCCCACCCCTAACCCCTTCCCCGTTGGGTAAGGGGGATGTGTGTGTTTTGTATGCATGCAACAAGGAAAAAACATGCTTCTTTACTCGTGAAAAAGAGCTCCCCTTCCCCCCGTGGGGGAAGGGGTCGGGGGATGGGGGAGTCAGAGAGGAAACATAAAAAACGGCCGCTACTCTTGCGAGTGCGGCCATCGAAGAAAGAAAAGAGCGAGAAACTTCTTTCGAAGCCGCGAAGTTGTACCGCATAAAGATCAAAGTGCGCAAGAAAAAAGGTAAGAATCTGCTCCACAGATCGTCTGTATGTTGTACAATCCCCCTCGCATATGAAGATGAGATACACGAATACCGGCATATGCGAGCACCGCCTGATCGGCAAAGGGGATTTCAGACAAGGATTCGAAGATCTCCAGCAATTCCACGTTCGGACGGATGGTCCTATAGAAATGGCAGGGTCAGTCATCATGGCTCCTGCCGTAGCCCTTACGAAGTTCGGCAATACTCTTGCAGGGGAATTCAGCGATCACCAAGCAGAACCTTTAAAGGAAGGCGGTCTGAAATACATTTCCCGTGACGTGCGCTCGGCGGCAGGGAATCTGTTCCAAGCAGGAAAAAATCTGGTGACACTACATCCGCTGCGTGCTGCAGGAAATTTGGTCAAGGCAGGATTTGATGGAGTGGATATTGTTTTTGTGGATCCTCTACTGGATGCAGGCTCCGCAGCATTCGGGCATACGCGACGACAAGTACATTCCACTCTTGCGGCTTAAACCATGTCACTCGAACACGCAGCAGAGGCAACGTTGGATGGCGTGGGAAATGTTCTCACAAGCCCGCTTGTGGTGAATCTGGCCGTTTTTGGTATTGCAGCATATATCGGTTACAAGCTTTTAAAGAATATCACTGCATAGCGATAGAAAATCTTTGAAGGTGAGTAGCGGAGATTCATGAATCTCCGCTACGGTTGCGATATGCCCACCTTCGATTTCCTCTGCACCATCTGCAATCACACCTTTGAATTCTCCCGCCCCTTCGGAAATACGAAGCAACCGAAATGTCCGAAGTGCGGATCGAAGCAAACCGAGAAACAGATCGCGCCGCCCTCGATTCAGTTCAAGGGAAGCGGGTTTTATAAGACAGACAGTCGGAAGACTCCTCCACCGAGCGATCAGGCAAAACCCAAAGAACCCCAGAAACCCAATGAACCCGCCAAACCCAAAGACCCTCCCGCGCCAAAGAAAGAGGACTCCAAGAGCAAATAATGCTATAATATTCAGAAATGACTAAACGCCGTCACTCCATCGTCATCGAGAAGCTTCTGGATCTCCCCTACTCCACGCTCGGAATGCTCTGGGCAGGACTCGTGCTCTTCTTTGCAGCGCTGTACTTCAGTCTCGGGCAGTGGCTCCCGGCACATGCTCCCATGCCGATAGGATCGGAGTCCGTCCTGCGGAGTCTCGGCGACAGCATCTACTTCAGTGTGATCACGGCAACAACGGTCGGCTACGGCGACATCCTCCCCCAGGGCTTCAGCAAATTTCTTGCAGGACTCCAGAGCATCATCGCCTTCTTCGTCTTCGGACTCTGTATCAGCAAGCTCGTGAGTAACAAGCAGGAGATCGCCATCCGCCAGATGCACAAGCTCACGTTTGAGGACGTGTTCCGCAACACGCGTGAAGGACTCTACATCGTCCGTAAGGATTTCGACCACATCATGCTGCAAGCGGAGACCCTGAAGAGGATCGATGAGGAGCATTGGGAAAATCTGGCTGTCGCGTACAAGCAGGCACAGTCGCTCATTGCGGAAATCCCAGATTTCTACCGTGGTGACGGCGATCTCTACACGATTGACGAGCGAAGAGAACAGTTACTCCAAGAAGCCGCCCACCGGACACTCCATCGCATTAATCAATTACTGGATACGTTTGCTCGTAGCGGCATCAACTGGATGGCAGATGCGGAAAGCGTCCATGAGCTCAAAACCCTTCTTTCCCTCGTCGCCGCGATCACGCCGGATTGGAAAAACAATTCCCCGTACACGCAGCATGAAGCGTTTGACGGTATTCTGGGGGAAAGCAGGAAGATACAGGGGAGGATGGTGAATGTAACGCAATAAGGTCACACGAACGCGATTCTCTTATAGCGACATCCGTAGGGGCATAGCGCGCTATGCCCCTACAGCGATGTTCAGATTATCCGAAACTTCCTTGCACATTTCACCTTCGGAACCCTCCGCCCGATCCTCCCCGCCCCCCCCCAAATCCCCCCGGCCTCGGTCCGCGCGGACGATCGCCGAAATCTGCAGGCATATCTGCGGGGCGATCAGTCATTTGCTTTAAGGAAAGCCGCGTCTTTCCCTCTACAGCATCGTACTCGATGCATTTCGCTTTCACCTGCTGGCCGACTTTGAGCACATCTTCCACCTGCTCCGTGCGCTTCCACTGAAGCTCACTGATGTGGATCATGCCGTCTTTGCCGCGGAGGAACTCTGCGATAGCACCGACGCCCGCGATGATGCGGACGATCGTGCAGTCATAAATGGTACCGACGACGGGCTTGGCGACAATACCGAGGATCCACTCCTTGGCCTTGATCATGGCTTCGCCATTCACAGATGTTACGAAGACTAAGCCGCTATCTTCGATGTCGATCTCCACACCAAGCTCCTTCGTGATCTTCTGGATCGTCTCTCCACCCTTGCCGATGACGAGACGGATATCTTCGGGATTCACCTGGATCGTCTCGATGCGCGGTGCGTGAGGACTCAATTCCTTACGAGGCTCGGCGATGGCAGCGAGCATCGTCTTCAAGATGAATGCGCGACCGGTTTTCGAGCGCTCGAGCGCTTCGACAAAGACGCTATCTGGGAGCCCCTTGATCTTGATGTCCATCTGGATCGCGGTAATCCCCTTCTCCGTGCCGCCGACCTTGAAGTCCATGTCGCCACCGAAATCTTCTTCATCCTGCAAATCGGAGAGAATGATGTATTTGTTCTTCTCCTCATCGGAAATGAGACCGAGGGCAATTCCTGTAACCGGCGCGGAAATCGGTACACCTGCCGCCATAAGTGCGAGTGTGGAGCCGCACGTCGCGGCCATCGAGGAACTGCCGTTACTCTCAAGGATTTCTGTTACCACGCGGATCGTGTAGGGGAAGCCTTCTTCCTTCGGGAGTACCGGTTCGAGCGCTCTCTGCGCGAGATTCCCGTGACCGATTTCGCGGTTGCCCACAAAAAGCCGGTTGGAGGTTTCCCCCACCGAAAACGGCGGGAAGTTGTAGTGGTGCATGTAGCGAAGCTCGCTCTCCCCTTCCATTCCCTCGCTCAGCTGCTTGTCGCCCGGTCCTCCGAGTGTGCAGGTCGTAAGCCCTTGGGTCTCTCCACGCTGGAAGAGCGCGGAACCATGAACGCGGTTCGGGAGAACGTCAACCATACAGCCAATCCCCCGGATTTGATCAACTTTGCGGCTGCTCATGCGGATCCCCTCCTCCAAGACCAGTCTGCGCATCTCATTTTTCACAATCTTGTCGACCATCGCGGATCCATATCCCACAAGTTTTTCCTTCTCCTCGTCATTTTCAATTTTCAATTTTCCATTTTCAATTTCCGCCGTGAGCTTCTCCCCTGCTTCCTCCATCAGCTTGTTGAACATCGCTCTGCGCTCCAATTTCGGGAGAGCATTCTTGATCGCCTTGGTGATAACCGGAAGCGCCCATGCTTTCAAATACTCGTACGCTTCCTTGTGCTCAT
>MFXW01000079.1 GCA_001787585.1 Candidatus Peribacteria bacterium RIFCSPHIGHO2_02_FULL_53_20 | reverse complement strand
GTCGGTGAAGGTAACGGTTGTCGAACGTGGAATCTCCATGCGGATCACATGCCTTTCTCCTGCGGTGATCCTACGCGCTGATTCCTCTTTGGGCATCGCAAGACATTTGCGGTCGTACATCGGTGCCTGCTTCGCCTCTTGTTGTTCTTTACGCATTTGATCAAGCCGCTGCGAACTGCAGAAACAGGGATAGGCCTTGCCGGCTTCTACCAATTGCTTCGCATATTTCTGATAGAGCGGCAGACGCTCGGATTGGATATACGGTCCCCGGCTTCCTTCTTGTATCACCACGCCGTTTTTCATCATGACGCCTTCATCGGGATCGAGCCCCGCCCAATGCAGCGTGCGGAGAATATTTTCTATGGCACCTTCTACCAATCTCTCGCGATCAGTGTCTTCAATCCGTAACAGAAACGATCCCTTCGTCTGCTTTGCGACGAGATAGCAGAAAAGCGCGGTTCGAAGCCCTCCGACATGGAGAAATCCGGTGGGGGAGGGGGGAAAACGGGTGCGCACACGGACAGGGTAGCGGAGGTTACGGGGTTTGCGGAGACAGAGACGCACTGCCAGTGCGTCTCTACAGAACAAATGTCGCAACCTACTGGATTTCTACGGTGAACGTCACCGCCTCCACCGGCATATCATTGCTGCTCTTCTCCACACGTGCGATAGCATTCACAACCTTCTGTCCTTGCGTCACCTTCCCGAAGATCGTGTAGTTTGGAGGAAGCGAATAATCCGTATCCATTATGAAGAACTGCGAGCCATTCGTATCCGGACCCCGGTTGGCCATGGCGATCACGCCGGCTTTGTAGCCTTTCGCCATGAGCGGATTGCTGTCATCGGTTTCATCCTCAAAGGTATCGCCGAAGACGCTGTCGCCGCCCGTGCCATTCCCGCTTGGGTCTCCCCCTTGAATCATGAAGCCGGGAATCACGCGGTGGAACGTGAGGTTGTCGTAGTAGCCGCTCTGTGCGAGGACGATGAAGTTCGTCGCAGTCTTCGGAGCGGCATCGGCATCAATCTCCACGGTGATATTCCCCTCGCTCGTTTCAAGAACGACGGTGTGCTTGCCGGAGAGGAGTTTTCCATCAAAGCCCTTCATGGCGGGAGCGGAAGGAGTGGAGGGGGCAGGAGGTGCGACGGGCTTGCCCTGCTCCGTGGGGGAACAGCCAACAAGCAAAGCCAATGCAAACAGCGGGACGATGAATTTCCACATAAGATCGGGGGAGAGTAGTCATGTCCCCTGCTTTCCGGCAAGAGTGTGGGAAATTACATTCACGATTTGTCCAGTACTGTCTCCTATACAAAACTCACGAATTTTTGATCGGAGAATCTCTCTCGCCGCAGGATCGTGTATGAGTTGTTTCAACATATTCATCAGCTTCTTGTCCATCTCATTCTGGGTAACAAGGAGCGCGGCTTCCCGTTCTAGCAATGACTTTGCATTGAAAACCTGATGATCGTGTGCGACTCCCCGAAGCGGAATGAGAATTGTCGGAATGCCATTGCCCGCGAGTTCGGCGATGGAACCGGCACCCGCTCGACTCATTGCGATGTCGCTGCAGGCATATAAATCTGCGAGCTCTTTATGAGCAAAGTCGAGCGGGAAGTACGCAAGGGCGCAAGGGCGCAAGGGCGCAACATCCACTCGCATACCAGAATCGGCTTGTGCCCTTGGTCCTTGGTCCTTGTGCCCTTCTGCGCGCCCTTTCCCTGTCAGGTGAATGACGTCGCACACGCTTGTTAACTCCTGAAGATGCGCAGCCGTCCATTCATTGATTGCTTGTGCGCCTTGGCTGCCGCCCATGATCAACAGTATCGGACGAGTACCGGAAAAGCCGGTGAGGCGAAGGCCAGCTTCACGGGAGCCTCGGGTGATTTCGGAGCGGAGGGGATTGCCGGTGAAAGACAGTTGCAAGTTGCAAGTTGCAGAGTCGCTTTTTTGCAACTTGCAACTTGCAACTTTTATTGGGAATCCCAAACACACGTGCGTCGCCATTTTCGCAATGAGTCGGTTTGCTCTTCCCATCACCGCATCAGATTCATGGAGAATGATCGGGATTTTCATGCGATGCGCGGCAATGCACACGGGAACAGCGATGTAGCCGCCTTTGCTGAAAATCACGGAAGGATTGATGGAACGTAGCAGTGCACAGGATTGTTTGTATGCACGGAAGAATTTCCAAGGGAAATTCCATGACATTCGCGGAGCATCGAGTATCGTATGCGGCAGGTGTTCTTTTTCCAGAAATGCCGCCTCACCCCGCGGGCTGCAGACGAAGTGCACGGAAATATCAGGGTGTTGCTTTTGTAATTCCCGTGCAACGGCGACTGCCGGGATGATGTGACCGAGAGTGCCGCCGCCGGCAAAAAGAATCGTGGACATTGGAGGGGAGTATAGATGGTTCGCTATTAGCGAATGAGAATATTCGTGAAATCGTGAGTCGTGAGATCGTATCCCACTACTCACGAACTCACGACTCACGATCACGTCATCAACCTCTGCCACACCCCACCCTTTCTCCGTGATCGTCTTGCCAATGCCGCCTCTTCCGTAGAATACATCGAAATATTCAGAAGAATTCCCGTCCCCATCAACACGGACATCAGCGATGATCCTCCGTAACTAATGAAAGGGAGCGTGAGTCCTGTCAGTGGGAAAAGCGCGAGTGTCACGCAGACATTGAGCAGTGCCTGGAAGGCAATCCATGTAGTGATGCCTGTGGCCACAAGGAAACCGAAGCGGTCCGGGGCACAGCGCGCGATGTGGTAGCCTCGCCAGACGAAGATGCCGTACATGCCGAGAATAATCATCAGACGGAGGAACCCGAGTTCTTCGGCCATCGCGGCAAAGATCATGTCAGCCTGTACTTCGGGGAGGTATCCGAATTTCTGGATGGATTTTCCGTAGCCCACTCCAAAGGGCCCGCCGGAGCCGACGGCGATCAATGCTTGCTTGATCTGAAAGCCGATCGATTCGGCGATCGCCGGGTCATCAGGATGGAGGAAGGCCAGGAAGCGGTTACGTACGTAATCCTGCTGGAGGATCAGAGGCAGTCCCAAAATACTCGCGATCGATGTGCCGAGAGCCACGTGGAAAATATTTCCTCCGGCGACGAAGAACATCGTCACGGCGATAGCGGAGAGGACAATGAACGATCCGAGATCCGGCTGGACTGCGATGAGGAATGTGGAGATAAGCAGGAGCGATGCAAAGGGGAGAAATCCCTCTTTCCATGTGGAGATTTCCTGTTCGCGCTTCTGGAGCCACAGCGCCATGTAAAAAATCAGCGTGAGCTTCAAGAATTCCGATGGCTGCAAAGAGAAAGGTCCTATGCGCAGCCAACTATGCGCTGTGCCATACTCTGCAGAGATTCCGGGAAGAAATACCAGAATGAGAAGGAATAGTGTCAGGGCGAATAGCGGCAGCGCGAGCTTTTGCCATGCGCGATAGGGAACAATGATGCAAACCGACGCGGCGCCCATGCTGAAGAGCACATGGAAGAAACTACGCCATAGATAAAAGGAATTACTTGGGAGCTCGCGTGTGCCCTGTGCCACGAGCCGCTGCGTGATCTGGTAACTTTCAAAGACGGAGACACTTGCAATCATTGCCAAGCCAAAGAGCGTGAGGACGACCGTGACGCCGGCGAGGAGGAGGTCCATGCGCTTGAACATGACCAAAGAATTATGAATTAAGAATTAGGAATTAGGAATTATTCTTCCTTCCTGATTCAGAATTTTTTATTCCCATAAGAAATGCCTGACGGTGTTTTCCTGCCATTGTCGGAAGCATTGCACTCAATTCATACGCAATACGCTTCCAGCCCTTTGGCAAGCGATCAAATCCGGCAAGGAATTTTTCCATGCGTACAGCGGATTCCCCAAGAATTTCCATGCGACGAAGCGAAGATTCCAGCGTGATTTGATGATGATGGAGCGCTCTGGCTTCGGGCTCGAATATCAAAGGAATACCTGCATCGCGGAGTCTGGAACCCCACTCAATGTCTTCCCAGCCGTAGAGTGTCACGTCTTGCCTGAACGGGTATTTTTTGGCGGTCACTGTGGGAAGGCTGATGTGGCTTGTATAGGTGAAGCGATGCTGCATGTTCCTGGGGATTGGCTTGTGATCATAATTTTTCAGAAGCGGGTACCCGAATTGCCAGCCGGATGCCTCGAGCCAGCGCATGACGGGGGTGATGCCGGCAGAAGGATCCCAAGTGGTGTAGCCGAGAACCGCGATTTGCGATTTGCAATTTGCAATTTGCGATTGGTGAGCTTGGAGATGTATTTCGCAGGCGTGAGACTCCAAAAAAATGTCATCGCCAATAAAGAGAACGCGTGGAGCAGTGGTGAGTGCGACACCGCGGTTGCGAGCGATGCCTTGTTGCGATTTGGGGATCTCCAGGAATTGAAAATTGAAAATGGAAAATTGAAAATTATTGGTCTGGCACAGCTTTGCCGTTGCGTCGTCATGACCGTCGCTTACGACGATTACTTCTAAATCCTTGGCGATGGTTTGCGTTGCAAGGTGATGCAGGCAGCGTGCGAGGATGTCGGCACGTTCATGCGTGGGGATGACGATGGAGAGTGAGGGTTGCAGAAGAAGGACGGAAAATTGATCAAATTGTAGGGCAAGAACGTTCTTGCCCTACAATTTGATCGTGAAATGCCTCTATATCGATTTAGCCTCCAATAAAGGTTTACTGGCTTTGGTGACGGAGAAATCCGTTGTGGCGGCGGAGCATGTCGATCAGAGGTTTGGAGATCATGAGTTGATGCCGCGCATGGAAGCACTATTGCAGGTTGCAGGTTGCAAATTTGAAGATCTCACACAGGTTGCCTGCGTCATTGGTCCCGGGGGCTTTATGAGTCTTCGGGTAGCGGTAGCACTGGCAAATACGTTGGCGGATCAGTTACAGATTCCGATTGCGGGAGTGCATTTGAGTGAGGTGTATGCCGCGAGGATTTCCCCCTCCCCCGTGGGGGAGGGGTTAGGGGTGGGGGCGTTATGGTTACATTCAACGAAGAAGACAGAGTTGTTTGTGAGGGGGTTTGGGGATTATGCAAAGACATGGCCAGTGCCGATGCATGTGATGTTGGAGGATTTTTTGGACATCGTTCGTAGAGACGTGCGAATCGCACGTCTCTACACCGGCGAATTAATCCCCGAACACCAAGCGGTTCTTACAGACGCCGTAGGGGCATTGCATGCAATGCCCATACAAGACATGGAACACATTCTCCCCGCATTCCTGCAAAAACAGGAATTCAAAAAACAAATCCTCGAACCGTGGTATGGAAGGGGGTGGTGACGAAGCTGCGATTTTTCTCGAATAAACTTCGCAGGAATTTGCCTCTCGTTAGTATATGCTTTGCCGGACATGACCATTATTGAATTCCTCAACAAACTCCTCGGCGATCCCAATGAAAAGGAACTGAAGCGCATGCGGCCGGTGGTGCCGAAGGTCAGAGAGTGGCAGCAGAAGTATCAGAATCTGCAGCTTGCGGAACTGCCTTCAAAAACCGAGGAATTCAAAATGCGCATTGCCAAAGGAGTAACCGTTGCAGATCTTCTTCCAGAAGCATTCGGGCTTGTCTGCCGTGCGTGTGAGCTTCTCAGGGGATCCACTGCAAGCCTTGGTAAGCAGACGTTTGCGTGGGACATGGTGCCCTTCGATGTGCAGATCATCGGCGGGGCAGCACTGCATGAAGGATGTATTGCTGAGATGAAGACTGGAGAAGGGAAAACGCTCGTCTGCACATTGCCTGTGTACCTCAACGCGCTTGCAGGGAAAGGTGTGCATGTCGTGACCGTCAACGATTACCTCGCGCGCCGTGACAGCACATGGATGGGGATCCTCTACAAAGCACTGGGACTCACCGTTGGTGTGATCATTCATGAGAAATCTACGGAAGAGCGTCGCGAGGCTTACGCTTCAGACGTCACCTACGGAACGAATAACGAATTCGGATTCGACTATCTCCGTGACAACATGGCCGTAGCAATTGCACGTCAGGTACAACGCGGCCTCCACTATGCAATCGTCGATGAAGTGGACTCAATCTTGATCGACGAAGCCCGTACGCCACTCATCATTTCGCAGCCTGCGGAGGAATCCACGACGAAGTACGTGCAGTATGCATCGCTCGTTCAGGGGTTGCAGGAGAATACGCATTTCACTCGTGATGAGAAGCAACGTGTAGCATCACTCAACGAAGAAGGCGTGAAGAAAATGGAGGGATTGCTTGGTCTTGAAAATATCTACACAGAGAAAGGCTTCGAGGAGGTTCATCACATCGAACAGGCATTGCGCGCACATGCCATCTACAAGCGCGACGTGGATTACGTCGTAAAAGACGGCGAGATTATCATCGTCGATGAGTTCACCGGTCGTCTCATGCCCGGTCGTCGCTACAGCCACGGACTGCACCAGGCGATCGAAGCGAAGGAGGAGGTGGAAGTGCAGAGGGAAAGTAGGACGCTTGCGACGATCACCTTCCAAAATTATTTCCGCCTGTACGGAAAACTTGCCGGGATGACCGGAACTGCGAAAACCGAAGAAGAAGAATTCGAATCGATCTACAAACTTCGTACATTCGTCATACCCACCCATAAGCTGCTGACGCGTGCGGATAAAACAGACGCCGTGTATCGCACGGTCGAAGCGAAGTTCCGCGCCGTTGCCAAGATTGCGAAGGAAAAATATGAAAAAGGGCAGCCGATCTTGATCGGCACGACTTCCATCGAGAAATCCGAAGCGATGAGCCTTCTCCTCAATGAATTGCACGTTCCCCATCAAGTCCTCAATGCGAAGCAGCACGAAAAGGAAGCAGAGATCATCGCCGGCGCAGGGCAAAAGAGCGCGATCACGATCGCCACGAACATGGCGGGACGTGGTACGGACATCAAGCTCGGAGAAGGTATTGCGGGACTTGGGGGATTAGTGGTTCTTGGAACCGAGCGCCACGAAGCACGCCGCATCGATAACCAGCTCCGAGGTCGCTCCGGTCGCCAGGGAGACCCCGGAGAATCGCAATTCTTCGTTTCCATGGAAGACGACCTCATGCGGCTTTTTGGCGGAGATCGCCTCAAAACAATGATGGAACGACTGAAAGTTCCAGATGATGTGCCACTGGAGAATGGCATGGTCTCTCGGAGCATTGAGAGCGCGCAGAAGAAGGTAGAGGGCAGAAACTTCGATATCCGCCGCCATGTGGTGCAGTACGACGATGTGATGAATAAGCACAGGGAGCTTATTTATAAGAGGAGGCAGAAGATTTTGGTGAAGATTGCGGAAAATGGGGAGATTGGGAGTGGGGAGTCGGGAGTGGGGAATGGGGGGAATCCTTTGCATGAAGATGTGCTGAAGGCATTGCGCAAGGAAGTGGAAAATATCGTTGCTACGCACACCACATCCAAAGATCCCGACGAGTGGGGTACGCAACTGATGCATGAAATTATCTCTGGCATGCACCCGGAACTAGGAAAGAGAATCTCTCTGGAAAAAATCAAGGAATTCGCAGATGCTGAGGAATTGCAGAAATACATTTCCGATGCACTCGTTGCATTTTACGAAGAGCGATGCACCGAAGCGGATGCTGTTGGAGTTGCTCAGGCGGAGCGCGTGGTTACGTTGCGCGCAATCGATACGCACTGGATGGATCACATCGATGATATGGCACATCTTCGAGAGCAAGTTGCTTTTGCTGGTTACGCGCAACGCGATCCGCTCATCGAGTACAAAGACCAGGCCTTTCGCCGATTCCAGCAGCTTCTACTGATGATCGACACTACGATTGTTCGCACACTGCTTCAGGTCGATTTTCGACAATTCCAGCCGCGTGTACTCCTGCAGCAAGCAGATGAAGAGCTCTCCAGCATCCGAACGAATGAAGATCAGATTGAGGCGGAACTCGAGGAAACGGGAGTGGGGGGATCGGGAGGTCGGGAGATCGTGGATGGGGATATTCTTAGTGCGAGACCGAGTGGGGGACATTCAAAGCCTGCAGCGCAAGCACCAAGGTCCATGCCCAATGTAGGACGGAATGATCCGTGTCCGTGTGGGAGCGGGAAGAAGTTTAAGAAGTGTCATGGTCGTTCGTAATTGGCCCGCTATACTATTTCCCCATGCCCCATATCCCGGATGCCATCATCGGTCACAAGGAACAGCGCGAAGCACTCAAAGCCGACATTGCTTCGGACAATGTGTCCCATGCATATCTCTTTCATGGCCCCGAGCATCTCGGGAAGAGGACCATGGCACTGTGGTTTGCGCGTGAGCTTCTCAGGGTTGAGAAAGATCCGGAACAATATATGCAGATCGATCATGAAATCGAACGACTCACGCATCCTGATTTTTTCATACTCGACCAACTCTGGATGGAGGAAACCTGCGAAGATTGGAACGTAATCGCCAAAAGTTCGAATATCCCGCAGGTGCATCGCGAGAAAGCGGGAGCCAAAACCGACACGATCAGCATCGATGACATTCGCGAACTTCAGCAGCGTTTGTATGAAAAAGGATTATCGAAATATCGATGCTGCATTATCCGTTCCGCGCAGCGCATGCAGGAGAGTGCGAGCAATGCACTGCTCAAAATTCTCGAAGAGCCACCACAGGGGCTCGTCTTTATCCTCACGGCTGCTTCCCAAAGTGCGATCCTCCCCACGATCGTCTCACGCTCACGCACGCTGCCATTCCGGCGCGTTCCCGAGCACGAGCTCATTGCCATGATCCCCGATGTCCCCGCAGACGACAGGCAGTTCATGCTTGCGCTTGCACAAGGAGCTCCGGGGGTTATGCGCTCTCTCGGTGATGATCCGGATGTCCTGCGCACACACCGGCTTCTCAAAGGCAAGGCTGCAGCCTTCTGGCAAGCTCGCACACTTGCTGATCGCCTTCAGCACCTCACGCCGCTTTTGGAACGCGGCGAAGAGGCAGACAGGCTTCTTCTACATCTCGCACTTACCCTTCGGGAAAATGTTTTGGGTTTGCCGAAAGCCGCACATGCACTTTTGGAACTCTTGCGGGGACTGAACACGAATGCGCACCGGCAGATTATCGTGCAGAGGTTTGCGGTGGAGGTTTAAAAAACAATCAAGAATCGCTTCCAATACTTGTCCCTCTTCCATGGCAATGTTAGGCTTTCTTACCGTTGATTTACGTTTTCGTCCTGATCGGCTCATTTGTAGGCATTTGCGCTATTCTGGCGTTAAAGATGCTCGTCCGAAACCGCATGGTGAGGCGATTCGTGCGCTCCATCCGTCATCGGTCCGACCTTGCGGAAAAGCGGGGGCTTTCCATTATTGAGGAGAGACCAATCATCAAACTCAAGAAAAACCCCCGTGTTTCTGCAATAGAAATGCAGCAAGTACGCACGCTCTTCCGCACGGCGGAGAAAGCTGTGGCGCAGGGAAAAATCGAAGAAGCCGAACGTCTATTTATCCAGGCGCTCACCATCGATCCGACTGCATGCGATGTCCGTGCGGAACTTGCAAAGCTGTATCTCACCTCCGATCGCGAGCCCAAAGCCGAAGCTCTCTACAAGGAACTTCTTCAGACTCAGGATGATGTTTCTTTCCACGCCAATCTCGGTCTCGCGTATTACCGTCAAAGCAAATTTGTGGATGCCTGCCGCTCCTATCAAGAGGCCCTCAACCGCGACCCCAAAACCCCCGACCGCTCCGCAGCCCTCGGTCGCGCCTGTATCGCCGCGCAGCGCTTCGAAGAAGCTGCGCCTTTACTCGAAAAAGCTGTCGCCCGCACGTCACGCAGCACGGAACTTCTCCATCTTCTCGCGGAGTGCTATCTGCAGCTCGGGCATAAAGACAGAGCGGAAGAGACCTATCGAAGAATCAACCGGCTCGAACCGTACGATGAAGCCGTGAAGGCGAAGATGGTGGAGCTCGCTAAAGTGTGAACATTGAAATTCTGAAGATACAAGATGCAAGATACAAACAAGATACAATGACCAAATCATAAAATGCCCCTGGTACTTTGAATGTTGGAGCTTAGGATTTATTTGTATCTTGCATCTTGTATCTTCAATATTCCACCACCTCTATTTCTACATCCCCATTGACCTGCGCCTGGCAGCTCAAGCGATCCAGATCATCCATAATACCCATATTCTCTTCGCGGTCATTGCGTGGGCTAAGCGCCTCCATTCCTTTTTTCACGTGGCACATGCAAGTGGTGCAGAACCCGTTACCGCCGCAGGCATGCTCCATCGGAATGCCGTTATCCAGCGCGATTTGCAGGAGTGTCTTGCCGTGACCTGTTTCGACAGTTTTGATCTGGCCGGAGTAGTGGAAGGTGATGCGAGCCATAACGTATTAAGTATTAAGTATTAGGTATAACAAGAACAAGGGTACCTTGTAGATGCATACCTAATACCTAATACTTAATACCTAATACGTTATGGCTTCTCTGCTTTCCATCACCAACCTCCACATCTCGATTGATGAGAAGGAGATTATCCACGGCATTTCACTCGACATTAAAGCTGGCGAGGTCCACGCGATCATGGGGCCCAATGGCTCGGGGAAATCCACTCTTGTAAATGCGCTTGCCGGGCATCCAAAATACGCGGTTACAAAGGGTTCCGTGACTTTCCAGGGCAAAGACCTCCTGAAGCTTGCTCCGCACACACGTGCTCAGGCGGGCATGTTTCTTGCGATGCAGTATCCCAAGGAAATTGCAGGCGTCTCCCTACGGAGCTTTCTCCTCGCAGCATACAAAGCGCAGATGAGCGAGCGCGATCCAGCATTCAAAACTGTATCACCCGTGCGATTCCAGAAAATGCTTGAAGAACAAATGCATATGCTGCACATGGACGTTGCTTTTGCAGAACGCTCTGTAAACAAGGGTTTTTCCGGCGGAGAAAAAAAGAAATCCGAAATCTTGCAGATGCGCGTCTTGAAGCCACTTCTTGCATTGCTGGATGAAACGGATTCCGGACTTGATGTTGATGCGCTTAAAACCGTTGCCGAAGGCGTAGAAAGCATGCGCGGTCCAAGTTTTTCAGCGCTGATTGTTACGCATTACGCTCGCATTCTTCAGCACATCGTTCCTGACCGCATCCATGTGATGGTACAGGGCAAGATTGTTGAAAGTGGTGGGAAAGAATTGGCGCAGAGGCTGGAGAAGGAGGGATATTCGAAGTATATATAACCCCTCAATAGTGACTTCTTTGCTTGGGGACACCAGTGATCCCGATGATCACTTGCTTTTAATACAAACAGCGTAAAATATATAAGTGAGATGACTGAATTGCATCTTATTGCGATAGAAGATGATGGAGCTTTAAAAGCTGATTCGCAGCATAAAGCACCAGGAAGTTTTGCAGCTGCGTTGCGTTTGTCCCAGCAGAAATGTGCACATAGAGAGGGTATACGTGGCCTCTTACGCATGCACACAGTTGAAGAGTTTGCGGCAGCTGAGGTGGCTGAAGAAGAAGAGCATGCAGCGGCAGCCAAGTACGATACTAATTTGCGTGAACGTATGGGAAGAAGTTTTATCACAGCAAATTATCTTGATGACATGGCCGATCAATTTGGCCACTACGACCCCTCGCACCCGTCGCCAAAGCAGGAACACGCTTGGCAATAGAATTGTTACTTTCGGTGACAATCAGGGGTATGCTGTTTCAGCGTATATCTTCCTCATCCTTTCTATGGACGAACATCTCCTCAAGATCCGCCCGCCCGTGTGGCTTCCACTTCTTGTTGTTCTCATTGCTGGTGGCAGTTACATCGCAGGCAAGACAATTGAAGTGCGCGGCTATCAGCCGACCCTTATCTCTGTGGACGGAGAAGGGAAGGTGACTGCGGTGCCGGATATCGCCGAGCTTACCTTCGGCGTCGCTACAGGGCCTCAGAAGACCGCCAAAGCTGCTATGGATAATCTCTCGAAGACCATGACAGCAGCATTTGAAGCCGTAAAGGCGCTTGGCATTGAAGAGAAGGATATTGCAACTGAATCGCTCTATCTCAATCCTTCATATGACTGGAGTGATGGAAAGCAGACGCTGCGCGGCTACGAGGCGAACCAGCAGCTGCGCGTAAAGGTGCGCGATCTCGATAAGGTCAGCGATGTCCTCAGCGCCACGACAAATGCCGGAGCGAATCAGGCGGGAGGTGTGCAGTTCACGATCGATGATCCGCAGGGATTGCGTGCTGAAGCTCGTGAGAAGGCAATCAAGAATGCCCAAGAGAAGGCGGAGGTTCTCGCCGCGCAGCTGGGTGTAGAGCTTGGCGACTTGAAGAACTTCAGTGAAGGCGGTGGCTACAGCCCTCCAGTGCCCTACATGATGAAGAGCGCGATGATGGAGGGTGTGGGTGGAGGTATGGCGGATGCTGGCGTGCCGCTTCCCGCTGGGGAGCAGGAGATACAGGTGAATGTGAATTTGACGTTTGAGGTGGAGGATTAATTTTTTTCGAACACATGTTGCATGTTGCAAAATTTGCAACCTGCAACCGTTACGTTCCCAAATCCCACACCTTCAACCCCGTCTCTTCATCCCGCACCCGCCCGATTTCTGTGTCGGCGGCATCGATGATCACTTCACACGTCACCCCCACCCGCGCGCTATGCAGATGTCCGGCAAAGGCGTGATATTCCCGGTCGCCGATGGTGATGTGTAGGTGCGCCCAGGGCTTGCCGTCCATCAATGAAATATTCCCGAGGAGCGTCGCGATTTCGTATTCCCCTTCAAAAGTTTTGCTGAAGTATTCTTTTTTCTTCACATCATAAAAACGCAATGTGACGAGATTCGCTGCACCGATTCCTGAAATGCTTCCCGCACAGATATTCTTTTCTCGAACGTATGCATTGATTGTTTCGCAGATCTCTTCGCCGCGCTTGAGAACGAGGAAGTGGCG
>MFXW01000078.1 GCA_001787585.1 Candidatus Peribacteria bacterium RIFCSPHIGHO2_02_FULL_53_20 | reverse complement strand
CTTCACCTTTTTCAATCAATCCCAACATTTCTCCGAACACGGTTCGTCCGGTTTCGCGTGCTGTTCTGGCCTCCTCGAAGGAGGCGACGATTTGCAACTGCTCTTTTGCTGCGTACTCTTCGAGTTCACGAAGTTGTGCCGCGATGGACAATATCTGTCTCTCTTCCTGCTCACTCGACTTACGAACATAGATGACGAAACGGCTGTTCATAAGAGAATGATAACAGAAAAGAAAAATTTTGCGGCTGGCGAATGGAAAGAGGATGCGGTGCAATACGAAGCCAAAATAGGGTGGCGCGTTCTGCGCGCCAACCCCAGAAGTCGTAATTGGTGGTGCTTGGGCGACAAAATTATAACCGATTTCCGCGAACATTGTTGCGGCGGCTGAAAATTTGGGGGGCAGCCGCCGCTCCGCGACCGTTTCCGTCAGAACAGCGCGCGAAACCGGAAAAGCAAGACGGCTTGAACTGGGCGGTTCGCCAACGGCAAAACTTTTAACTTCCTACTTCTTCTATACACAATATTATGGTATAATATCCTTGTATGTCCCTCGATGAAGATTTCCTCAAAAAATTCAAACAAAACACCTTGCGACCGGGAGAACGGGACGCGGTTGAATCCGCAGTGCAGCGCACGGAAACGCGGGAAAATAGAAAAATCGATCGATCGGATACGGCTGGCCTCATCCAAAACTACGTGCATCGATTTTCCGAGATTCTCAACCGTCCCGATTCCTCCAAGCGTGAACGGGGCATCGAGCAACTCAAGCGCATTTTGCACGATGAATTTGTTATTAAACCGGATGCCATTCCGGAATCGTACTACATATCCATAGAGCGCAGACACAGAGAAGAAGGCCATGGCGACATCGACATTCCCGATACGCTCAAAACGGAACTCGGCCAGACGGTCATAGATGATCAAACCCGTTCCCTCGACGCTTGGATGGATTACTTTTCTTCCGATGACGCCAAGTATCCCGACACGCTCAAGTACTGGGCATTCCGTTCCATTCTCAAGATGGGGAGATACGACAAAGAGAAGAAGCGCTTCGGCAATCGCGAGGGCCGCGGCACGGTCAGCCCTTTTCCCGAGCTGAACAGAGAAGCCCTCGCCTTCGCTCTCGATGCGATGGAGAAGAAGCACCGTGGGGAAACTCCGCGTTTTCCGTATGACGTCACGGACGAAGCTCAAAGCGCTTTCAGTGACATGCTCCAAAAGGAGCAGTTCCCCAAACTTTATGCGTGGGCGATCGACCATATCAATCCCGTTCCGGAGAATCTGAAGCAGACGACGGAAGGAGCGTGGTTCACGTTCCCAAAAGGTTCTGATCCGATGATGTACGTGCCGACCGCAACATTCAAAGGCAGGAAGATCAAAGGAAAGCCGCTCGTACCCTCCATCGAGAACTACGCGACCGGATGGTGTCTTAGGGGAGAGGCCACCGCGCGAAGGTATCTCGAGACGAGCGAACTCCAAGTTTTCTATTCTCTCGATGAGGCTGGCACTCCGAGCATCCCTCGCGTCGTCACGGTGAAGAACGATCGGGGACTTGCGGAAGTGCGCGGCATCGCCCAGCAGGAGAACCTCGATTCGCACATTACTCCCGTGGTTCAAGAAAAACTCAAAGAGTTCCCGGACGGAGCCGCTTTCGGGAAGAAGACAAACGACATGAAGCTCCTCACGAGCATCGAACGCAAAACAGATGAGGGAGAAATTCTTTCGAAAGAAGATCTAACATTCCTCTACGAGATCGAAGACACCATTGAGGGGTTCGGTTACCAGAGGGACCCCCGCATAGGAGAAATTCGTTCAAAGAGAAGGCCCGAGGCAGACATGCTCGTCGTCTTCGATTGTACGGAAGACCGGATCGCCCGTATCCCAAAAGAAATCAATGAGCACACCAAGGCGTACGTCGGACCGCTGCAAGAGGGGCTCTTTGATGCGTTGCCCGACCGTCTTGAACACATCTACACGTCGTTTCCCGAAGGACGCATCCGCCTCGAGTCCCTGGACGTGGGTGGGCTGACTGCGGAGCAACTGGAAGCGGCGCTCGATGAGAAGAATGCGGCGGGAAAGAAACAATTCAACGTGAGCGACTATGCGCGAAGCATGCTGCGAAACAAAAAGCAGTTCATCGAACCTGTGAACATGCGGCATCGAGAACGCAAGGGGTCCAAGGAGACAGTCGATCTCGTCCGCCTGCGTGTCCGCGATCTCGGATTCACAAGTGCTCCAACGACAACGGAACTTTTCACACGCGCACGGAAACTAGGCCTCGAACTCTGCCCTCCCGAAACGGGGCCGTACAAGCGTCTGGCAGACAAAGATCAACCGCTTGGAAACTGGTATTACGTCGGCATGGAACCTGTTGCCGACTCGGTTGGCTGCCCGTGCGTCTTCAGGCTCGCGCGCCGCGAGGGCGGGTTGTGGCTCTACCACTTCGATTGGGCGGTTCCGGGCCCTCAGTGGAATCTCGACCGTGGGTTCCTCTTCCGTCGTCGCAAGTCAGATGCTTAGCACCTCAGACACTTTTCTCTTGGAGGCTTTGGCTCTTTGATACTTTGAAACTTCCGCTACAGAATTTTTTTGGTATCCTCCCCATCGGTACGGTTGCATCAGACGGCTATGGCTTTCTGAGACCGTACTGTCTCATGCAGGTTGAGAGTGTAGATGGCTACGGCTTCCTACAGAGGATCTGTGTGTTGTTCCTTCAAAAAGGAAAGACTTGGTGTGATGTGCTGGGCGATTCGTGATCGCATGTGAAATACAGCCTGTTCTCATTTTAGACAGGCAGTGCTCCGGATGGCACGCCACACAGAACCGACTCGGATGGCAACCCGAACGTCTTCAAGCTCGAACGCAACGAGGACGGGTTGTGGCTCAACAACAATTGGGCGAATCCGGACAATCAGTGGAATCTCGACAATGAGTTCCTCTTCCGTCGTCGCAAGTGCTCCCTTTCCGCGACCGTCATAGGTCGCGGTTTTTCTTTGCGGGATTATCCAAACTTTTCCGCCATCCGCCGAACATCTTCCCTGTCTCTTCGAGCTTTACGGCCAGCATTTCGCACTGACCATGCGAGATGAGTTTCCCTTCCCATGCAACGGAGATGAGAAATTTCAGGATATCCAATGTGAAGATGCAGTCTGCGATCTTGCCCGCTTTTTTCTCCTTTGCGCTAAAGTATGCCGTGTACGTCTGTTCCAGTAGATCGAGAAATGTGTTCTCAATTCTGGCACCGATGGTGTACCGTGCACCCTTCGCTATATGCGGAACGACCCCCATCCAAATCAGATATCCCTCTTTGACTCGATGGACAATCGTAGCGCTTTGCGAGAGAGAGAGAGAGAGAGAGAGAGAGAGCGGAAGGCGGCAGCTTCATGCGTACGAGCATATCATTTCCATAGAGAATCTGCTCGCGGCTTGGCAGGAATTTTTGAACGGAAAGAGAAACAGAATTGATGTCATGACATTTTCCCTGCATCTGATGGACAATATTGTTTCGCTCCATTGGGAACTAAAGAAGAAAACGTACAGGCACGGACCGTACCATGCCTTCGGCATCAATGATCCAAAGCCACGGCATATTCATAAAGCATCTGTGCGTGATCGCCTAGTGCACCACGCTGTCTATCGCAAGCTCTACACTTTTTTTGATTCTGTCTTTATCCACGATTCCTACTCCTGTCGTAAAAACAAGGGAACGCATCGCGCGATGAATCGGTTCCGGCAATTCGGACGCAGGGTTTCCCGAAACAATACGAGAACCGCGTGGGTGCTCAAATGCGATATTCGGAAGTTTTTCGCCAACATCAATCATGACATATTGATGCGCATCCTGCGTCGCCGTGTCACAGACAATGACACGCTTTGGTTGTTGCAACAGGTCATCACCAGTTTCCATGCAGGTGGGAGGCGAGAGGTAGGTCTTCCTCTTGGAAACCTTACAAGCCAGCTCTTCGTCAATATCTACATGAACGTATTCGACCAGTTCGCGAAACGAACGCTCAAGGCTCGACACTATATCCGGTATGCAGATGACTTCGTATTTTTGCATCCGGATAGAGCGCATTTGGAGCGGCTTCTACTGGGAATCGCCGAATTTCTTGAGTCGGAGCTGAGGCTCTCGCTGCATCCAAACAAGGTCACAATAAAAACGTTTTCTTCGGGCGTCGATTTTCTCGGATGGGTGCATTTCTCCGATCATCGGGTTTTGCGTACAGCTACGAAGAAGAGGATGTTTCGAAAGCTGCAACAGAATCTGAGCGATGAAGCAGTGGCATCTTACATAGGGCTTCTCAGCCACGGGAATGCGTACAAGCTGAGGAAACAGTTGTTCAGCATTCATCCTTTCTAGCAAAAGAGCAGTTACAAATCGTCATGGAAACGGTCGCGGCGCGGCGGCTGCCCCCCAAATTTTCAGCCGCCGCAACAATGTTCGCGGAAATCGGTTATAATTTTGTCGCCCAAGCACCACCACACTTCGCTCCCTGCGGGGAGCTTCGCGTGGCAGGCCACAAGCCTGTCATTCATTCATTAAGGAAACCTCATAGAAAAAACCATCAGACCTTCGCCCGCTTCTCTCTGGTCCACCTGCCGTACGTCTCGCGCATGGATGATGCCAGGTCCAAACATCAAGATATCTGTATCCTTCCATTGCACTTCGTGCATACAGTCTTGCAATCGGATCTGGAGTTCTCTGAGGAATCCCAATATAACGCTCTCCTCTGCACAATGGGCAAGCGCATCTCGAACCCGATCGATTGCTCGCAATACAGCTTTTTCGGTGTCTCCTTTCTCAATCGGAGCATTGAGAATTTCTGCAACTTCTCCAAAAATATCTGTGTGAGTATTCGCTATCCGACGAAGATCACTTGATGCGGGTTCGGATGCAAGTTGCAGTATTGCACGACCGACTTGTCGGGCGTCTGTAAAAATGAGAGTGGACGTTTTCGTCGCTGGCGTGGAAACAAGACGCACAGGCCAATCATGCGTATGGGGTGCAGCTCCGCCGAGATCAGATTCCACGCGATTGCTTCCAAAATGGGTTAGATCCATTTTTGCATGGTTGAGGACACCTCGTGGGATTTCGATAACAGGATGTACTGCAAGCAGTTCTCGCGCGCTTTCCGTGAGTTCGAAGAGTGCTTCAAAACATTGCACGCTGCCCTGCTGTGGTGCGTCCCATATGTAGCTCGATACATGTTCGGTGTTCTGTGTCCCCATGATTTAATTTTATGTACCATTCTTATTTTTTTGTAATTATTGCTCACCAAAATCCTCCCCAATCTCAAACACCTCAATCTTCGCCCCGCTTTCCGTCAGTTCCGTAAGCCCCGGAGTTTCTCTCAGCAATGGCAGGAGATTTTTGCCCCAGCCATTCGAAAGCACGAGATAATCGCTCGGGAAATGCTCGAGGAGCTGTGCGATCCATGCACGCGTGTCAACGACGGCGCGGGGGAGGGTTGCTGCGGGGGAGAAGGTCACCTCAAGGAGCTGATATGCGCTACGATTGGTGACCGCCATGAAGGTATTGTCGATGCCGGTCGCATAGCGCACGTGGGGATTCCCGTGCATGAACAGCGGGAAGAGAAACCACTCGGGATTGAGGACGCGCGAGCCCGCGGGAATTGCGGCAAGCGGTGCCGCGTGCGCAAGTACACGGTCGGCAGCAGTGGTGTATAGCCCGGCAGCCGCGCGACCGATGGTGCAGAGTGCTGCCGCAAAGAGCGTTGCCAGCAGCAGCGTCCCTCCGCGGATGCGTGGCAGCAATGGCGCGAGCGAAACTGTAAATAATTCTTTCGCAAAGGGCTCAATGTGCTTGAGCACTCGCGCACAGAGAAAAATGAGAAGCGGCAAGAGAAGGTCGATCATCCGGTTCCACGCGAAAAGGTACGCAAAAAATGCGCATGCCGTGAGCGCTGCGAGGAGCGTGGTGCCGTCTTCGTGGAGTGCGCGCAGACGGATCTTGTGACCTTCCGTATGCGCGCCCGTACAGATGAGTACGAGTGACCCGAGAATCGCCGTGGGCGCGGTGGCGGAAAGAAAACCGGGATACATTTCCGTCCCGAGATTGAGAGAGCGTGCTTCAAAGGGGATCCGGAGAAACACCGCTACGATATAGAGGACATAGGAAACGGGATGCGGGTGCAGCGCGACTCCGGCGAGAACGCCAAGAGCGATGCAAGTTGTTGCGGTGATCGCTGCGCGGCGATCGCGGAGGGAAAGGAGCCATGCAACCCCGGATAGCGCAAGCAGAAGCGGGAACACGAAAAGCTGCGAGAAAAGAGTGGCGATGAGGAGAACACATGTCAGCTGCACCCATCGTCTGCGGAGCACCGCATCGAGTGCGAGAAGGGAGAATACCGTGCTCCACACGAAAGGACGCGCAAGCACGAGCCGACCGTAAAAACCCTGCATGACAAATACGAGAAGGAGGAGAGCCGTTACCCATGGTGCGGGCAGCTTCATCGGCGCGATGATGTACCAGAGCGCAAGGAGCAATGCGGCGATGCCGAGAGTGGCATAGAGCTTGAGTCCAAGCGCATCAGGGAATGCCGTGAATGGAATATAGGAGACATCGGCGAGGAACCACGGATCGAGCGGATGCTCCGCGAGGTATCCGCCGAAGAGGAAGCGATCCCATGTCTGGTCGATCCCCTCCTCGCGCATCACCCGTGCCATCGTGATATGCCGTAGCCCGTCATCCCATGAAGTCGGGGAAGAGGAAAGCAGCAAACTTCCGAATGTCGCACCGGAAAGAAAAAGGATTGTAAGAAATGGAAGAAGAATGCGGCGGGACATGGCAATACCGTACCGCACGCCAAGGCTGCTCGGTAGGGGCATAGCGCGCTATGCCCCTACCTCAGAACCATCAGACCTTTGTAATGTTTCACAACACCTTCCTCCCATGCGCCCTCCCATCCTCCGTCGGTTCCAGAATCGCGATCGGCAAATCATTGCACCATGCGATGGTATCGGGCGCGACCTCTTTCGCGATATTTTTTCCGAAGCTCAGATCTTTTGCTTCCTCTGCTGTCAGCATGACGCCCGGGAAACTCTTCAGCACTTCTTTTAAAGGGAGCACATCCGTCCAGCGCACACTCTCGGCTGTGACAGCATGTTCAAGCTTCCACTCCCCCACTTCCGTGCGCTTGAGCGCGGAAAGATATCCGCCGATCCGGAGCGCCGCGCCGAAATCATGCGCGAGTGAACGGATGTAGGTGCCCGAACCGCAGCGCACGAAAAGACGGACAATAGGATGCTCATAAGAAACAAGCGTGCACTCGGTAATCGTTACGTCACGCGGCGGCAGATCGACGGCTCTACCTTGGCGCATTTTCCGGTACGCGCGTTCTCCTCCAATGTGAACCGCCGAAGCAGCGGGCGGCACCTGCGCGATCTTTCCTGTGAATTTCTCGTTCAGCAGACGCTGCACAGCAGCGGGTTCCGGCATCTCCCACCCGGGCTTTTGAGGAATTTCGGTGATCACCCCCTCGCGATCGTACGTGGTACTTACCGCCCCGAGTCGCACATCCGCTTCGTACGCTTTCGGTAATCCCTTGAAGAGCTCCACCACTTTCAATGCCTTGCTGCCCACTGCAAGTACAAGCAATCCCTCCGCAGCAGGATCCAGTGTACCAAGATGTCCGATACTTTGCTCCGGAAGCACGCGACGGACGATCGCGACGATGTCGTGGCTGGTAGGACCGGTGGGCTTGTTGATGAGGAGAAAGCCGTGGCGCATGGAGAAAGAGTACACGGGAAAGTAAAAGTATTAGGTATTAAGTATTAGGTATGAAGTATGACGAATGCGATATCCGCTTGCGATACATAATACTTCATACCTAATACATAATACTTTTCATGTTACTCTTTGCTCCATGCCACTCTCCCTTTCTTGGGACATCTTCATTGCCGTCTTCGTCGCACTCGTCGTCGCTTACAGTTTCATCATCGGGAAGCACGAATCGGTGAAGGTCATCGTCGCTGCGTACATTGCGATCGTCGCAGTGCAGGGAATCGAAAGCCTTGTCCTTCGCTATTTCCCGTTGCTCCAGTCGACACTCGGGACGCTGCAAATCACCTTCACGCCTCTCAGCCTCGCCCTCGGAAAACTCACGCTTTTCATTGTCGCGGTGATTCTCCTTACGCTCCGAGGCGGACTCGCCGTGACTTATGAAGGAGAACCGGGTGTCGTCATGAATACCCTGATCACGCTTGGGCTCGGCATTGCCAAGGCGGGGCTGCTCCTCTCAACACTCATTACGTATGTCGCCGGCGTGCCGCTTTTTCAAAGCGCACAGGCTCCAACCGCAGCGTGGATCAGCCCGCTGCTTTCGCAAAGCGTGATCCTCCGGATCATGCTCGAGGAGCGCGATCTCTGGTTTGCACTCCCCGCATTGGTACTGCTCCTCGTGGATATACTGAACAAAGAGTAGCATTTTCGGATAAAACATACTTCTTCAAGGACTTCGTCAAGGGATTGCTGCTCCCATGACATTCCTCGTCCTTGCGCAAGGAAAATGGAAAGAGTAGAAATGAGCCTGATTTCGTTATTCTTTTTCCCCAATCCTATGATTGCACTTCGTTCCACGCTCGCGCGCTCCGTCACATTCGCCACGAGCATGCTCGTCGCCGGTCAGGCGTGGGCTGCCAATTCTATCGGTAATATCCCGGACATCGGAACCGGTAACGCTGATATCCGCGCAACGATTATCAAGATTATCAAAGAAGTTTTGAACTTCATGGCTCTTGTCGCCGTGGTACTCATCGTCATCGCCGGTATTCGTCTCGTCATCTCCCAGGGAGAAGAGGCGGAAAAGGACAAGGCGAAGAAGACGATCATCTACGTGGTCATCGGTCTTATTGTTATCGTATTGGCACGCGCAATCGTCGAATTCGTGGCAAAGGTGCTCGGACTCTAAGCAGAATACTTGTGCTTCAAAAGCCCTCCGCAAATGCGGGGGGTTTTTTATTTTGTAGCGGAGAGCCGTGGTTCGATCCAACTCACCACAGGCGGCTTTCCGCTACGAAGCTTGCCCCACGATCTCCGGAAATGCCTCATAGCTCACCGGCTGCTTTTCCACGGCAGCCATCGTTTCTGTTTTCAAACCTTCCCGCACGATCACGGCATCGCGCCGCACTTCCACGACATCGCTCACCGGAAGTGCGACTCCCCACCGGAAGCATTTCTTCGGAAAGAGCCATTCGAGCTTCATTTTCTCGGTATCAAACTGAACATCTTTGCAGATGCCAAGTATCCGCCCGCTCTCCGTGCGGATCGGCTGCCCAAGAATTGTTCTCCCTTCGGCAAGCAAGGGCACGAGACGGATGCGGTCTTCGACCGGCGCAAGCGCATCGCGGTTGCTGATTTGCACCATTGCCCCCCAGTGCACGACGTCTTCCGCAGCACAGAAAGGCTCCTCGGTCGCAAACATGCCAGCGGGTACCGCGACAAAGAGACCCTCCACCTTCCCGGTGTCCGGATGGAGGAGGATGCCGGCGAGTGTGCCGATACCCTCACCCGAGCGGTCGACGACTCCCGCGCCGCGGCAAGTGGAGAGACGAACGTGCATGGTATCATTCTAACAGCTCTGCTAAAATGATACCCATGCACCTCTTCGCCGGATCCAGCCACCCGAAACTTGCCGAGGCACTCGCCAAAGAGCTTAAGATTGATCTGGGCACGATCACACTCAAGGCCTTCAGCAACGGCGAGCGGTACGTCCGCTTTCTGGAGTCCGTCCGTGGTAAAGACGTCTACCTCCTGCAAACCGGAACACTGCGACCCAATGAAGATCTCCTCGAACTCTTTCTCATCTGCCAAGCGGCGAAACTCAGCTTCGCGTCAGCCGTGCATGTCATCATGCCGCACTTTCCCTACGCTCGCCAAGACCGTGTGGCGGCTCCGAGAGAACCCATCTCCGCCAAGCTCGTAGCACACCTCCTCGAGGAATCCGGAGCCGATCATCTCATCACGATGCACCTGCACAGCGACCAGATCCAGGGGTTCTTCAGTATCCCGGTCGACGTTCTCGATGCTCGACCGATCTTCGCGGAATACCTCCGCAAAAAGAAGCTGCAGAATTTTGTCATCGTCGCACCGGATATCGGATCAGCAAAGGACGCGAAGAAGTTCGCCGACGTGGTAGGTGCCGGGCTCGCCATTCTGCACAAGAGCCGCCCCGAGCACCACAAGGCCGAAATTCTTGAGGTCGTCGGCGACGTCAAAGGGAAAACGTGCGTGATCATCGATGACATGATCGATACGGCAAGTACATTGGCAGCAGCCCGCACCGAGCTCATCAAACGAGGCGCGCATAAAGATGTCTACGCGATGGCGACCCACGCTATCTTCTCGGGACCAGCAATCGAGCGTCTGAAAAAGGCGAAGTTCAAGGAGATTGTGGTGAGTGACAGTCTCCCCGTGAAGAAGAGCGCGGTTCCCGGTCTCACCGTCCTTCCCATCGCCCCGATGCTCGCCGAAGTGATCGGTCACGTGGAACGCGGCGAAAGCGTGACGGCGATTTATCACCAGTAAATGGAACAACCGACGAGAACGAGGCGCTGGCAGAATGCCGTATGGTGGGGATTGCCTGCATTGTGTTTTTTCATGCTCGCGATCCTGCGCTGGGAACGCTTCGGTGACGTACAGGTGGATTTCGGACAGGATATCGCGGCTGCCTGGTCCATCACCGAAGGGAAGCACCTCTACACCGATATTGCGTACTTCAAAGGACCGTTCTCGCCACACTGGAACGCACTTCTGATGATGATTTTTGGCGTCTCCATCCGCACGATCACGGTCGCCAATATGGGCGTAGTGCTCGGGGTTGCCTACGGCATTGCGCACCTTGTCCGACGTGCTTGCGGAATCGCAGTCAGCAGCACCCTTGCATGCATCTTTCTTTTTAGCTTTGCATTCACGATCGATCGCAAGTCGAACATATTCAATTTCATCACACCATTTGTCCACGAACTGCCGCACGGCATCGCACTTTCGCTTTTGACGATACTCTCGCTTGAGCGCTGGACCAAGACAAACAGCATCTGGATGATGCTGATCGGAGGAATATTCTTCGGTCTTGCTTGGCTCACGCGCGTGGAAGTGGCTGTTGCCCTCACAGCCGCATGCGCAGCATGGTTTTGGTGCATGGGGATCAGTGGAATCCCTCCGCGTTCTCTGATACGGAGCAGCACGATATTCTTCGCAGGTTCGATCTCCATCATCGCGCTTGCCATTGCCGCTCTTGCGCAATCGATGCCGTGGAATATGGCTGGGCGCTCGGCATTCGCATCCGTCATCGCACTCCGCACGTCGGTTGCATCCTCGCCGTTTTTCCTGATGCTCGGAGGCTGGGACCACCCCATCACCTATGCGGCTCTCCAGTTAGCGGCGTTGCTGATGATCATCATCTGGATGCTCCTTTTCTACGCGGCGGCGGATCTCTGGCAAATGAAAGTGAAAACTATGGCTGTCTGCTTTGCTGCGGCGGGCATGATGATGATTCTGATGCTTGCGAAAAGAGTGCTTCCTTTTATCCACGGCGGATTCCTCACAATTTCCACCATAGGCATTACGGCTGCAGCGGTTTTCGGCATACTCCGCAGATACAAAGCCCAGACTGCCGGAAACAGACTGACAATGGTCATAGGGATATTCGCCCTCGGAATGCTCGGGAAAATCGTTCTTGCTCCGAGTATTCGTTTTTACGGGTTTGCACATGCTATGCCCGCATATCTGCTGCTGATGGGGACGCTGCTGACTGCATTGCCATCCATCGTCGAGCGAAGATTGGGCAAGGAAGCGACACGAAATTTTCTCCTGCTTCTGAGCATTGCCATCCTTCTCGACATCGGGGGGAAAGCACGGATCGACCAGTATCTCGCACGCGAAAAAACAATCGCCATTGGAACATTGGATGATCGTTTCTTCGTTTCCGACTCCTTCAGCAATCCGTCATACCGCGATTTTCTTCTCGCCGCACCCGCACTCATTCCCGCAGGATCAACGCTCACCGCCATTCCTGAAGGCGCCATGATCAACTATCTCCTGCGTCTGCCATTAGGCGTTCCCATCATGAATTACATGCGGACGGAATATATGATCTTCGGCAAAGACCGCATCGAGGGAGATCTCTTCGCACATCGCCCGGATTTCATTTTAGTGACACACAAAGAAACAAGTGATTTCGGTTATCCCCTGTATGGAAAAATGCCGGAATACGGTGCGGACGTAATGGCGTGGCTCAAGCGGGAATACGAGCAGATCGCGCTCTTTGGAGAGCAACCGCTCACAAGAGCAGACAGCGAAGGGGTGGCGTTGTGGAGGAGGAGGGATTTTGAAGAGACTCCCTTGCAATAGGAAAGAGCCATCCTTCGCTGCGCGAAGTTGGTGGAGCATGGAAGCTGCTTTCTGAACTGAGGAAGGTGTATCAATTCCTAAAAGAGGGTGAAGTATTGAAGAGCCTGCAGGGGCTGAGGTTGGCGTAATGCTCTGCAGGATAGGTGCCATCAGAACTGACTTTATGGAAGCATCCATTACTTTGAGAACCGCATGGTCGAGAGAATCTTCTTTCCTACGGTAAGCGGTTCGAATGACTGGCTGGCATTGGCTGGGCGTTCAATGATTTCGAGCCAAGACTTTGGGAAGAGTATAACCAATACATTGCCGGCACTGTCTCCCTCGAAACGACCCCAGTCCTTCCCGCTCAGAGTGATAAATGAGGTACCGTCGATAACATTGGCTGACTCCTTCAAATCGAGAAGCAGCTTGCGGTAGCGAGCAAGCTCACTCTCCATCGTGTTGTATTGGTTGTACCGCGTGATGCCGAAGAAGGCATTATCATCTCCAATCTCACGGTCTACAAAGGGAGTCCTAGCAATGCGAATGGAGTTCGGTCTATCTCGTACGTCGAAGCCGGAAGGTAGCACAAATGACAAGGTGAAGTTCTCGGAGCT
This sequence comes from Candidatus Peribacteria bacterium RIFCSPHIGHO2_02_FULL_53_20, assembly GCA_001787585.1. Classification (GTDB taxonomy): domain Bacteria; phylum Patescibacteriota; class Gracilibacteria; order Peribacterales; family Peribacteraceae; genus 2-12-FULL-55-11. The sequence goes on along the minus strand of MFXW01000078.1, from coordinate 5,592 downwards.
GAACGGAATCTCTTGAAGGAGGGAGATAGGAGAAGACGCAGCGGATGACAAAGTGGCATCATTTCCCACTGGTTTTGGACCAATCCCCTTAGAAAGACGAATAGCTACTGTGTTTTTGCATGCTTGCTGCAATGACGTGGATTGGATTCTTTCACATAGCGCAACGTTGTTGAGTGTTGTCGCAATTCCATGAAAACAAGAGCTTCCATCAAATAAGCTACTGTTTGGGACAATAGATTTTTCGCAGAGTGAAGGGTTCATTGCATAGATCGCTGCGTTACTAAAACAGTTGGCTTTCAAAGTTATTTCGTAATCATCTTGAGGTTGTATCTTTTCACAGAACACCGAGTACTGCGTTCGCTTATCCAACGGGGTGATCTTCAATGATCCATTGATAGTAGCCAATGGAAGTAGAATGTTCAGGCACTTGGCTACAGCCGTAGGATCATGAATCATTGCGCAAAGTTCTGCCTTCCCTGAATGCTCTGCAACTTTGAAAAAACAACGATCACGAGTCGGAGACAATTCTGCAGGTATTCCTTCGTAGGGAGCGATAGAAACACGTTCGCAAAGACCGATATCATTTTCTCTCGCCGCGATTGTCATGAAACATTCTTCATTGAAGGGACTCTGCATTCCATCACACTGGTCTCTACTTGTTGCACTCCATGCAATTTGTTGATTCTTCATGAATTCTGCAGGGGTCATCTTGCTGCCTGAGGATGCCTCTTTTGAGACGCTGCAACCCGATACGAAGATACTTAAAACAAAAAAAGTGATTGGCAATCGAAACATGGCTGCACTATAGAATACTATCCGGTGAAAGTCGCCACTCTTTACCCGGCGGTTTGGCTATTTTCAGAAGTTCAATAATAAAAAATGGTCTTCCGTAAGCCATAAAGTACGTGGTGGGCGATGGCTGATTTGAACAGCCGACCTCGACATTATCAGTGTCGCGCTCTAACCAACTGAGCTAATCGCCCGAACTACGCGATAAATTACCAGCTATCTCCCATCAGCGACAAGTTTTATGCTGCTTTCATGCGCTTGCGTCGTACCCTCGTGTCATTCGGCATAGGTCTGTACCTGTTCGTGACGGCGAATGCGTTGGTCTACACCGTCTTCCGGAAGTCGCTTCTGCCAACCCCCGTCCTCCGCTATTTCTACGGCATGATGGCTCCGTACCAGGGCTACAGTACCTATAATTTTGAACTCGTCGCGGGAGGAAAAACGGAAGAAGGTGCATGGGAAATGATCGATCTCCTCCCCTATTTTCCGGGAAGTACCGGGGAACGCACCTTCCGGGAATTTCTTTTGAGCAGACGGGCACAAGGGGAAGAGGAAACGCGAAAAGGCTATGAGCAATTGGCCGGACAGCTTCGACGTACAGAAGCAGAACACGGTCGTTCCTACACAGAAATTCGATTATCGTTTGATACCTGGCCCATGGCGCGAGACGGTTATGAAGCGCTGCGCCTGCCTGCATTTACTAGACGCGTGAACCCCATCACACTCGAATGATCCGCAAAGCCGTCCTCACATGGCGCAGATTCTTCCTGGAGCCCATCGCCCCCCATAGCCTCGCGGTGATGCGCATCGCGCTCGGAGGTACGCTTATTGCGCTATGGTTTCGCTATTTGCCTCATGTCGACTCCTATTTCAGCGATCGCGGCCTCGCGCTTGCCTACTGGGAACCGCAATCCGGATCGCTTTCGATGCTGCTCACGCATCCCCCGCTGGGCATCGCATTGTTTCTCTACGGCGTGCTCCTCATCGCAAGCATCGGCATTCTTCTCGGGTGGGGATTGCGTTGCTGGAGCGCAGTGGCGGCGGGTCTGCTTGTGTACTTCACGCTCCTTTCGTTCCATAATTTTCTCGCTTCATGGGGACGGCTCCTCTTTTTCACGCTCGTCATCCTCGGCATGAGCGGAGCAGACCGGACGTATTCGCTTCGGATGCGGAGTGAGAAGGGATCGTGGCGCGCATGGGAAGCGGTTCCCGCATGGCCGCAGAGGATCATTGCGATACAGATTGCCGCGACCTACCTCGGGGTCGGACTCCAGAAGGCGTATCTTCCGGACTGGCAGGGCGGAGAAATCCTCGCGTACGCGTTGGTGAACGGATGGTCCACTCCCCTCGCCCACGTCATCGCGCAGTGGAATCTGCCGATTGCTGTCTACGATGCCTCTGTGATCGCCGTAAAAATCCTGCACGGTCTTCTGCCAATCATGCTGTGGATGCCACGATACCAACGCTATGCGTTTCTCGCAGGTGCCACATTCCACATTGGTGTGACGCTGATGATGGGGATGTGGTGGTTTTTACTCCTCATACCGCTGTATGCGGCATTTGTAGATCCCAAAAATATTGCTGAATTGCTGAAGTGCTGGACTGTCCACAAGCGACCATCAACAATTTAGCAATACAACAATACATCCATGAAGCAACGCTCAAACCTTGCACACCACCCGAAAAGCGTACAATCAGGGGAAATATCCTCTTTCCCCCTTCTTCCATGACCCCTTTCGTGAAACTGACCACGAAAATCCTCGGTGTTGTCCTGCTTGTCGTGGGCGTCGCCGGATTTTTTGTCGACGGTCAGCTCCTGATGTTTCAAGTCGATACCGTCCATAACGTCGTCCACATAGCGACAGGCGTCATCGGTCTCATCGCATCGGGAACCTACAGCTACTCGCGGCTCTTCCTGATCGTCTTCGGTCTCGTGTACGCCGTCGTCACCGTTCTCGGATTTACCATGGGCGGCGACATTCTCGGACTCTTTTCTGTGAATATGGAGGACAACACCCTGCATGCGGCGATTGCGGTGGTGTGTCTGGGAGTGGGGTTTGGGAGCAATAAATCGGTGTAAAGAATGCGAAGTGGCAGGTTGCAGGTTGCAAAAAATGCAATCCTGCAACCCTTCGTCAGAGCTCAGGACAGGCTTGCAACCTGCAACACAAGATTCAACGCCGTATCCACTCCGTAAACGCCTGCATCGGAAGCGCGTACGGATATTCCTCCCCTCCTTCGTGGATTACCAACACTTCACTGCGCTCCAAATCGAGCGTGAAAGTTAGTGTGCGGTCTCTAGTACTTCCGGCAAAGACGATATTTTCAATGAGCGCTCGTGTGACGCTTTCCGGAATTATGCGGGTTTCAAGGGAAAATGCGGCTCCTGCGCTGCGAAGCATCTCGCGGGCTTGCCATTCCACGAGTACCGGATCGAAATGCTCTTTGACAACCGGGAAGGCTGAAGCAACCTTTGGAGCGACAGGAGCAGGAGCAAGTTCCGCAGCCATACGCACGTCCACGCGGTCGAAGCGGCTCAGCGCATTGAGCATTTCCCGGGCTTCGGGAGAGATCGATTTCCCGAGGGCATCACCGAGTGTCCGCAGTGCTTTCGCAATAGAGCGCGCACGCTCGGGATAACCGACTGCCTCACGATCGATTGCCAGATTGCCCAGGCGGGTAATGAGCTCTCCTGCAACCGTTCCCGGATCTTTTGCAGCAAGTACGGATGCAAGAAGCCCCTCCTCCCAGCGCCCCCATGGCTGAGCATGCCCCGCTTCGTCGCGGAAATCCGCGAAGGGGAACGTGAGGAGACGGACTGCCGCCGCTTCGCTGCTGTGCGGCGGCTGCGGTAGCGTCCAGACGACTGTGGATACCTGCGGATGCAGGGAAAGCAGTAACCAGAGATCGGAATCTTTTGTAAGGATCGGCAGGAGTTGCTGCTGCAGGGCGGTAGAACGCTCTGCGGCAAACAGCAATGCGGATACAGCAGCCTTCGCGCGGTCCGTTGAGAATGCCCCCGCGAGATCCGATCGAAGGAGAAGTTCCTGCACTCCAGCTGCATCTTCGGCCTCAACGCGGAATCGAAGCGCTCCGAATATTGCATCCGTCCATTGCTCCCGCCTGCGGGCATGTGCCTCCGGTAATTCCGGCAGATGTGCTTCGATAAAAGCAGAAACCTCCGTCCGAGGCTCCGGCAGGCTCGCTGCAGTAATCGTACGCAGAGCCTCCTGTTGCTCTACCGCAAAGCGCTTGGGGAGCGGTGTCACTCTGCGCGCGTCCATCCATGCAGCAATGCCGTCTCCCCAGAGAGTCAGATCTTTGCTCCGCAATCGCCATTGGGTTCCCGCAGGAACAGCTGCGCGCAAAGCGCCCGCTTCGATGAGAACGGGTGCCGTCAGTGCGGCGATGGTCACGGCATCACCATTGTTCGTGACGTGATATCCACCTCCGACCGAGAGAAGCGTATATACGCCGACCCGAAGCGCTACAGGTCTATCAGCCGCAATGAGTGCTGACCCTTCTTGCAGAACCGGCAAATCACCTTGAAGATCCATCTGCGCTCCGGGAAGCAGTATTCCGCGCATTCCGGAAACATGCTCGAAGATTTCTCCTTGAGAAGATCCTGCAGGTACAGTGATTGCCGTAAGCCCTAGTGAACCGCCATGAAGAGCTGCAACGCCCGTGCCGAGAACGCTCAGTGCGAGGAGCGGAAGAATCACGTAATGGCGATGAGATGGATGACGCATGCGTATTTGTGTTTTCCTTATAGTATAGCGGAAAGGACGCTATTGCAGTAGACGAGCGTAGTTGCATTATTACCAGAATATTTTCGAATATCTGTTACCCGAATACCGGTAACCGGGTATCCCGGTATTCGGATATCCGAGCATTACAACACTCCTACACTTTTCCGCATCATCCCGCCATAAATCGCCAGCGCCAACGCATCCGCCGCATCCGCAGGCTTAGGAACGCTGTCCAGCTTCAACCACCGCAAAAGCATCGCCCCCATCTGAGTTTTGTCGGCCGCACCGTCTCCCGTAATCGCCAATTTCAGCTGCCGGGGAGTCACTTCGATCACAGGAATGCCGCATTTACCGAGGATCATGAGAAAAACACCGCGGGCATGCGCGACGCCGATAGCGGTTTTTTCATTCTTCGCAAAGAAAATCTGCTCCACGACCGCAAGTTCGGGGTGTGCTTCATTGACGATCTTTGCAAAATCTTCGCCGATCTCCCGAAGGCGCTCCGTGAGCGACAACCCGGGATCCGAAGTGATTGCCATCCAATCGAGCGCACGGAAATCATCCCCTGTAGCCTCAATAAGACCGATGCCGGTTGTGCTCAAGCCCGGATCAACTCCCAGAATCCGCATAGGCGCATCATAGAGCAACTGCGCTTCGTTCGCCCACGAGGGTAACGCCTCCTTCCCCCACTTCCCAAACAATTGCCTCTTCTAGTCCCTCCGGTACATGCGTCGCTGTAATGAACACTTGATGATCCCCAAACACGGTAAGCAGTGCCTGTTGATGGTGCGGATCAAGCTCGGAGAATACATCATCAAGCAGGATTACTGGCTTCTCGCCACGCTGCAGCTCCAGATAACTCCCGAGAAGGAAAAGAAGCGCGAGTACTGCCGTGCGCTGCTGCCCACGGGAAGCAAAAGATGGGAGATTTCTTCCTTCGACGATCAATCCCCAGTCATCGCGGTGCGGTCCGATGCTTGTGGCTTGGAGCAGAACGTCCCGCTCAACCACGCGATCCAACTCCTGCAATATCTCGCGTTCAATGTCCTCTGCG
>MFXW01000077.1 GCA_001787585.1 Candidatus Peribacteria bacterium RIFCSPHIGHO2_02_FULL_53_20 | reverse complement strand
TCTGGATTTATGACAAACATCGACATCGAGATTCCGCATCCCATTGCTGCCGCTCTTACGATCTTGGTAGCCCTCTGTGCGATCGTTACGGTGGATCATTTTACGGATTTCCAGGCATCTGCCGGAGGACGAGCACCGGAGGAAATCGTGCGTGATGCCGAGGGCGAAGGATTGAGATTGCGCCAGCAGCAGGCAGTGCTCCAAAAGAGGGAAGAGATCCTGCGCTATCAGCTCGAAATGCTTCGTGAGGAACGCAGGCTACGGGGTCCCGGAATTTCCGCAGCAATCGAAGCGGATATCGATCGCAGCGAGCAGATGCTCCTGGATCTCATCCGTGACCAGCAGGAAGCCGAAGGAAAGATCATGCTCACACTCAAGCAGATCTGGGATGCGCAGGGACGCGCTATTTCGATCTCGCGCAAGGCGGGAAAAGGAGTGATTTCTCTTACTTGGCCGGTGGAGCCCACGCTCGGGATTTCGGCAGGGTTCAATGATGTTCATTACGAAGAGCTTTTCGGTATGCCACATAAGGCGATCGATATTCCCGTGGATCAGGGATCGGAAGTACGGGCGGCTGCAGACGGTGTTGTTGAGGATGTAAGCGATAACGGTTATGGATTTAATTCCATCACCATCCGCCACAACGGATTTGCCACACTCAATGGGCACGTCGAATCATTCCTCGTGGAGGAAGGCGATACGGTTCGTCAGGGGCAGCCGATTGCGCTTTCAGGAGGGCGACCTGGAACGCGGGGAGCCGGGCATATTACGACAGGACCACACGACCACTTTGAATTGATCGTCGATGGGGAGAGAGTCGATCCGATGCTCTACCTGCCGCCGGTGCCGAACTAGATTCATAGCTCATCATACGGCTTCGCATTTGAAATGATACTCATTCTTAGTGCTCTTCTCAAAATTTCTTCATGCCAAAGCCAAATGCTACGCCGATATTCGGATCATTTTTACTGCAAGTTGGTATCAGCTAACGCAGTTGCATACCCATCTGTCATCCCCGCTACATAGTCTTTTACCGCTTCAAATAGGGCTGAACCGGTTCTCTGCTGCAGCTCTAGAACCTTCTCGTTGGGCTTGATCATGTACTGATCACAGAGCTGCTCAATCATCACCTGCCCTTTGCGACTACGCTTGAGGACATTTGGATGGAGGTACATGCGATCCCAGAGAAAATCGCGCAACGCAGAGAGTTCCTGCTTGAGAGACGCAGAGAATTGGGCAAGAGGAGTAGGGGACTCCAAAACACCGTCGAGGCTATGCACTGCCTGATCCGTGATCAGGCTTTCCGTCGTCTTGAGAAGATCCGTTACAAGGATGTGGATGAGGCTGCCGCGGAGAGATGTGCCACGTGGCAGAGCAATCTTCAGGGCTTTTGCAGTGAGAGGGATGTCTGCGATATCGGTTTGGGTGAAGAGCCCCGCGCGGATGCCATCCTCGCAGTCGTGGCCGGTGTAGGCGATTTCGTCCGCGAGGTTGACGAGCTGGGCTTCAAGGGATGGGGAGATCGGGAGATCGGGAGGTCGGAAGGTCGTGAGATCGTGAGATCGTGAGGTCGTGAAATGGGGACCACTCACCATCTCACGACTCACGATGTTTTCGCCATCATGAGGCGTCCGATGTTTCAATATTCCTTCAAGAATTTCCTTGTTCAGATTCAATCCCGGGAATTGCGATGAATGTTCCGCGAGTACGGTAACGACTCTGTGAGATTGCAGGTTGTGTTCGAACGATCCGCCGTGTTTTTTCATCCACCGATCCAGCGCTTCTTCGCCGGCGTGGCCAAACGGCGGATGCCCGAGGTCGTGGCTGAGGGCGATTGCCTCCGCGAGATCTTCATTGAGACTGAGTGCACGAGCGATATCACGACTGATTTGCGCGACTTCCATGGTGTGGGTAAGACGCGTACGTACATGATCAAGCGTTCCCGCGACAAAGACCTGCGTTTTTCCCTTCAGGCGGCGAAAAGCCTGCGTGTGGATGATGCGGTCGCGGTCACGCTGGAAGGGGAATCTCGTTTCATCCTCGGGTTCTTGGTATACGCGTCCAAGAATGCCCTGATGCGGGACGGCATAGGGAGCCAATAGAGTGTTTGCTTCCCGAATGCGATCAGCAACACTGAGCATAAATGTATTGTAGAGAGGCCGCGCATCGTATGCTTGCGATTTCGTGCCTACTTTCTTTTGTCTACGCGACAAAAGAAAGTAGCAAAGAAAAGCGCACCCGCGCGCCAGAGCCCCTCCGCCCGGCCCTGTGTCTCGATGGAAACGCCTGCAAGGCTTCGGCGTTTCCATCTCGCCTTCCGCCTGAGGGCGGAAAACAGGGCCTTCCCCCTCACCCCCCGTGGCGCGCGGAACCCCGCCGCCTACTTCAAAAAATAGGCAAAATACTTAAAATGATCTTCTTTACTGTTTTGATGAGGCACCCATCAAAAAAGTGGCCGAATGTTGGCTTTGCCAACCTGGAGGCCCACAGCTTAGGGAAGAGAGGGTTCGTGGGAGAGAAACCGTAGGTTTCTCTTCCGCGCCGGGTGACCGTCGGGCAGTAGCGCTTGTCCCCTACATGTTAGGTGGGTGGCCGCAGCCTTAGTCCGCAGACCGAGACGATTTGGCCTCCCGTATACAAGCTGATTGAGAAGAAACGTGCTGCCCAGACGTGTCGCCAAGACGGACAACACGGTAATCCTGAGTCAGGATTGTGTACAAGGAAAAGCCCTTGCAGGAGCGATATTCCACATGATGAATTGATGATTTGTGGAATCGGGGCGGCGTCGGGGAAGTTCGACGTAGAGTCAAGAAAAGTGGACAAGTGCAAGCGCTCGACGACGTGTTGCATGTTGTAGGTTGCAGAGGTGTGCTTTTGCAACTTGCAACCTGCAACTATTTTTTCAATACGCACGCCATCACGTTCGTTCTCCCATTCTTCACCGCCTCCCGATCCCCCCCGCGGTAGGTCCAATATTTCTCGGGATTGCACCGCGTGCAGTCCTCCATCCGTTCGATGTGATCCAGCATGACGCCGGCGGCGATGAGCTGCCTGTCTGCCCATGCGCGCAGATTCGCAGTTTTTCCGTTGATGAGATCAGGAGGAATGCCGGGAAGCTCTAAGAGGGGATTGCTAAACTCGCTGCATGTCGGGCACAGACAGGGACCGATGCCGATAAGGCAAGTTGCAGGTTGCAGATTGCAAAGACCGTGAAGAGTCTCAAAAAATTTGGGGATTGCTCCGCATACGAGTCCCTTCCAACCAACGTGGAGAAGGCCGACGAAGTTTGTGTTGGGTGCATAGATGATCAGCGGCTGGCAGTCGGCAATCCGTATCGTGAGAACGAGGTTCGGTTGATCAGTAATCAGCCCATCGGCTTGCTCGGTGCGCTCAATCCGGTGTCTCACGATGATTGTGCGGTTGCCATGCATTTGCTGCAGTGCTGCGTAGTCATGACTACCCAAGGATTCTGCTGTGGACTGATCAGTGATCAGGTCATCTGTTTTGGTGAAAAGAGCCGTCGTCAGACAATTGTTGGAAGTCGTGAGGATGCGGAAGGGATTCAGCAGCATAGACAGGATCGGAAGGGCACAAATCCCAAGGGCGCAAGGGCGCAAAGACATGTGCCCTTGCGCCCTTGTGTCATTGGTTATTCGTCCGCAGGACGTGTGGGATCTGTTCAATGACTCTCCTCGTTCCATAGGAATACCCGAATTCGGGATACAAAACGCTTCCAGCGCGTTTGATGACGGTCGACGCGGTTACAGAGGCTTCAAGAGGGGAATGCCCTTGTGCAATCAATCCTGCAACAAGTCCTGCGAGCGCATCGCCGGTGCCACCGACGGTGAGACCGGCGTTACCGCCGCTGACTTCATGCACCGATCCATCTGGTCCTGCGATCCGGTCGACTTGTCCCTTCGTCAGGATCGTCACTCCGTATTTTTTCGCAGTTGGACCGATGGTGTTCAATGCGACTGCCATGCGCTCGAGTTCCCCGAGGTGTGGTGTGAGCACGGAGGTCTTTCCTGCGGTCGCCTCGAGCGTCCATGGTTGCAGGGAGGTAGCGTCGAGGACGAGCGGGCACGTCGCCTCGGAAATAATTTCTCGCAAGATGTTCAGCGTCGCTTCATCACGCGCGATGCCGGGACCGATGACCGCAGCGTCCATTGTTGCGAGGAGCTCCAGGATCGGTTCACGGTCTTGTTTCGAAAGTTCATCCCCGCAGAAAGGATGCACCTGGAAGTTTAGAGACTGAGATCGTGCGACTGCCGTGTGGCATGCGGGAAGCATCAGAAAAATCAAATCCGCGCCGGAGGATTGCGCCGCGAGTGCGGAGAAGATCGGTGCGCCATGGATGGTAGACGATCCGCCGATCACGGCGATTTTTCCGTTTTCGCCTTTGTGGGAATGGGGATGACGGGTCACCATCGTATTGTAGAGACGCAACGCTGTTGCGTCTCGCGAAAATCATAAATGATTCCACGTTCGTGAATCGGTGATTTCCGATGTCATCGTATGACCGGAGACGCAACAGCGTTGCGTCTCTACAGCGTCGTATTGGGGTTGGTATTCCGTTGAAATCGACGCACATTTTCCTTCACAACCTTCCGGATCTTCCCCCGAAACCTTTCCTCGCTGAATTGATGTGCATGATCGCGGATCTTTTCCGGGTTCCATGCAATTGTGGAAAAATGATCGAGCGCTGCGACGATGGAATCCGCCGATTGTTCTTTGAAAAATATTCCCGTTATCCCTTCGATCACCGTATCGAGCGCACCGCCCTGACCCAGTGCGATTACAGGTGTTCCAGAAGCTTGTGCCTCGAGTGCAGCAACACCAGCATCCTCGATTTGCGGAAAGAAGAACGCGCGTGCTCCGGCGTAGAGCTTCGGCAGCGCATGATCAGGGACAAATCCGAGAAGCTCCACGGTCGGTCCTGCCATTGCCTTGAGCCTCCGGAAATCACGACCGATGCCGGCGATTTTGAGAGGCAGCTTCAGACGGTTTGCCGTCTCCACGAGAAGATCGAAGCGCTTGTAGGGGACGAGCCGGCCGAGGGCGAGGAAGTAGTGGCGGTCACGAGGCAGGCGTGCATCGAGAGGAGACTGCAAAAATTTTTCCTCGACCGGTGGATGGATCACGATGCTTTCTCTTCCATAGAGACGCTTGATGCGTTCTTGCGTCGTCGTAGAATTGGCGATGAAGCAGTCCACGCGCTTGCTTGCAGTCATGTCCCAGCGGCGTATCTGCGTCAGGCGTTTCTGAATCGGTTTGCGCAGCAATGCCGGGATGCGGAAATCTCTGAGGTAAGACTCCTCCATCTCCCAAGCATAACGAATGGGCGTGTGGCAGTAGCAGATATGCATTGCGGTGCTTGGAGGTACGATGCCTTTTCCCACAGCATGCGAAGAGCTCAGAATCAGGTCGAAGTTTCGCAGATCGCATCCCTCCATCGCACGCGGCATCCACGGGAGGAGCACCGTGTGCGTGCCGATCATCCGGAACATTCTCTGGAGTCCGCTGACACGGATATCGGCGTGCCTGAGCGGACCGAGTCGCTCCGGTCGTGCGACGGTCGTGAAGACCGGCGCATCCGGAAATTCCCGGTGTAATGCGGCGACCACATGCTCTGCGCCACCAAAGGTAGGAAGCCAGTCGGCAATGAGGGCAACATGCATACGCGAATGGAGAATGGAGAATTGAGAATTGAAAATTATTGTGAGATGGAGCTTGATAGAACAGAAGTGCCTGCTCAAGCATATTCTTCATTCTCAATTCTGCATTCTCAATTCTCAATTTTCATGCCCATCCGTCCCGCCAAGCGGCTTCCCAAACGTTTCCGTCGTCCCGTGAGTCAGGGGACGCGTGTACTGGTACAGCGGCGGTATGAGCGCCACCGGAAGCTTCGCTTCGATCTCTGGAGACGGCGCATGCGCAGAGTCTCGGAAAAGCTGGTGAAGCTCCGGCGCTACGCCGCCTTCGCGGTGATTGGGATGCTGCTTCTCGGCGTCGTGGGATTTTTCTTGGTTGCGCTTTTCTCGCCGCTCATGAGAGTCGCCGAGGTGCGTGTCGTGCGGACGGACGCACGTCTCGATCTCGAACAGGTGCAGTCGCTGCTCGCGCCACTCTTCGGCAAGCATCTTCTCCTGCTTTCCGGCTACGACGTGCGCATGCTGCTCGAAGAAGGATTGCCGGATTTGCACCTCGTCGAGGTAGATAAGGATTATCCCTCTACGCTCGTGGTGCGCATCACCGTGGATCCCCTTATCGCACGGTTGATGATTCGTGGACCGGAAGAAGAGCCTGTGCAGGGAGAAGCCGCAACAATCGATTACCTCACGTCCGAAGGAACCTACATCGCTTCCGCTCGCGCGAGCGGAGGCGATGCGCTGCCTGTTATCACGCTGGTGGACTGGGGCGCGCGTCCGATTCCCGGGGCGGTGCTCCTCACACCGGAATTCCTTCTTCGCGTTGCCGCGGCAGAGCGCAGTCTCCAGGAGCAGTTCGGTCAAGTGGTGCTGGAGCGGACAGTGTATCTCCGTGCGCAGGAGTATCATCTACGGATTGCCCAGTGGACAATCTGGTTCGATGTCCAGAGTTCTCTGGAGGAGTATCTCCAGCGGTACCGGATATTTTTGCGAGAAGTGGCGCCGGAGGAAGTGAAGAATTATGTGGATTTGCGGCTGAAGGATCGAGTGGTGTATCGGTGAATAATCCAAGGGCACAAGGGCCAAGGGCTCAAGGAATTGCGCCCTTGTGCCCTTGGGATTTGCGCCCTTCATTTCATGCACAGTTTCCGCAAACCATTCTGTCTCCATCCAAATTCTGCTATCCTGCCCCAGATGCTCCGCGCTCTCCTATCGATCCTCCTTCTGGGGATGGTGACGCCGCCCATGAGCGGGTCACCGCTCGCTGCCGCCGTGCCTTCTATCGATATTGCTCCTCCAGCAATCCAGATGGAACTTGCGGTACGCCTCTCCGCGTCCGGTGTCGTCGTGATCGATGCCCAAAGCGGTCAGCGTGTCTTCGGTCGTCAGTACGATATCCCGCGTCCCATGGCGAGCCTCACGAAGCTGATGACGGCTCTGATCATCGTCGAGAATCATCAGCTTTCCGAAGTAGTGCGCGTGCCTCAGGGCATCGATCCCATGCAGAGCACCGTGCGGCTTCCCGCGGGTGAGCAATTCACCGTCGGCGATCTTCTCTCGGCGATGCTCATCGCCTCGTCGAATGATGCCGCCGCAACGTTGGCACTCTTCCATAGTGGATCGATTGATGTGTTTGCGGAAGAGATGAATACCCGTGCTGCTGTGCTGGGACTTCATGCCACACTTTTTGAAAACCCCGTGGGGCTCGATGACCCGTCGCAATATTCAACTCCTCAGGATCTCGCATGGCTCACAATGGCTGCCCTGCGGCAACCAGCGATTGCGCGGCGTCTCGGGATGCGTGGAGCCATCATCGTCAGTCTTCAGGGCAGTACCGTGAACCTTTCACACACCAACGCGCTGATGCACACAGCCCGGAAGGAGGCGGATGAGAAGTCGCCAGTCGTGCTCGCCGGCAAAACCGGAACCACGAACGGAGCGGGGCAGTGCCTGATGTCCATCGTTGGAGAGGGAGACCGGCGCTACATCGTCGTGCTCCTCGATTCCCTCCAGCGCTACCGTGACATGAACGCGATTCTCGCGGCATTTGCGCGAACGTCGATTCCTCCCGAAAGTCTCTCCCTCCGTGCTCTCCCCCGCTGATCTCACTCGTCGCTGGCTTTCCATTCGCGTCCGGATGCTCAGCATCGCGGTGTTCGGTGTCGCCTCGCTCCTGCCGCCGTATGTGCCCCATGCGGAGCTCGCATCCGACGCAGGTGCCTTCGATATCTCCCACACGGTGCTTCTCGTGGAGGACGGTTTCCTCATGAAGACTTCGCCACTCACCAAAGAGGGGACGCGCCGTGCGTATTCCGAGGGAGTCATCCACACCGTGCGTGAAGGGGACAGTCTCGAGCGACTCTCCGACCGCTACGACGTCTCTGTCGATACGATCCGCTGGGCGAACAACCTGGAGCAGGGCATCGCCATCCAGCCGGGTCAGGAACTCCTCATCCTTCCCGTCGATGGCATTCTCCACACCGTCAAGCGTGGTCAGACGCTTCTCGGAATCGCCGAACTCTACGGAGCCAAGTCTGCAGAAATCGCGACTCAAAATCGCGTGAAAGATGGCTTCATCTCTGCCGGAGAGGAGCTCATTATTCCCGGAGGCAAGCCCCTCGTTACAAAGCCCAAGGTGGTTGCCGTGATTCCGAAGCCCGTAGGAAGCACCGCGAAGCCAGGAGCCATCCAGAAGCCCGCGCAACCGAGCTACACATCATCTCCTACTCCGGGCGTACTCCAGAAGCCCTGCAGCGAGATCTGTTTCATCACGCAGTACTTCACCGCTTCCCACTACGCTCTCGATATGCAGGAGCGCGGTGGCGGAGCGATCTACGCTGCTGAGGCTGGCACTGTGATCCGCAGCGAGTACGGATGGAATGGGGGGTACGGCAATGTGATCGAGGTCGACCACGGTAACGGGCTCGTCACGCTCTACGGGCATAACAAGGCTCTCATGGTAGAAGAAGGGGACACCGTCGTGCGTGGTCAGCAGATCGCGACGATGGGCAATACCGGACTCGTCTACGGCAAGACGGGAATCCACACGCACTTCGAAGTGCAGTTGGATGGAGTGAAGAAAAATCCGCTGCTGTATTTGCAGTAGAGTTCGGGCGTAGGAGATAGGGCGTCGGGCGTGGGAACCTACGCCCTACACCCTTTGTTTTGCCTCAAGAGCATTCAATTTTTTCGAGGCATAACTCCAGAATCTTCTGCACCCGCACGCCAGCATCATTAACACAAGCACAACGAGCGTCCCCATCGTCACTCGATCCGCCCACATCTGCAGAGAAGAAATTTTCCACGTTGTCGGTCTTCCGTTGATGAAGCTCTGCAAATTTTCCAGATCATCGACTGCGATCCGGTCCCAGGGCTTACATCCATTTTCCTTTCCATATGCGATGCATGCGGGATTGTAGACATTCAGTGCGCCGCTCCATACCAGATTCACCGGTCCCTCCAGAAGCACCGCAGCATTCTGTGACTGGATGGTTTCATAGCAGCGCGTGCCGGTTGCGCCACTGAAGAAATACTGGAAGTCCGAAACTTTGACTCCGACGAGATCTTGTACTTCCCGTACCGGTTCATTCATGGGATCGGGCTCTGCTTTGAGCCCCGCTATGATCTGATCGTAGGGCACGGTGTATTCCAGATGGGGAATGAGTGGAAGGTATGCGGCGACAAACGCGATGACGGTGACTGCGGATGCGATGAGAGGGGCATGCTTCGCAGCGATCCCCCAGCGATTGTTTTGGAAAAATTGCGCGCACCCGACGACACCCGCAATCGATGCAAGCAGCGAGAGAATGACGAGGAAGCGTTCGGGTACCCGAAGGGAGGAGAAGAATGGAAGTGTTTGCAGCATCTCCGGAACAAATCCTTTTCCATCGATGATGGTGAGGATCAATACGGTGACGATGAGTGCGGATGCGAGGAGCGCAATCTTTTTCCATCGCTGTAATTGTGGATGTCTTATGCAAAGCACTATGAGAAGAAGTGATCCAACGAGAGCGATGGGAGATGTGAACATGCTCTCTTCATGGATGCGATTCACGGGATCCAGCGTGAAGAACTGTGGCAGATGCGGCGCGATCCAGAGGGATTTGATGGCAAAGAGCAGCTCATTCTGACTTGCCGTGTACGATTGGAAATCTACGGTTCTCGGGAGTATGCGCATCAGGCTCCAGACGGCGACGAGCTTGCTTGCACCGAGCGCAAGCGCGAATGGGAGAAATGCGGAAATCCGGCGTGCAAGCGTGACCATGCGTTCTCTGACATCAGCGGAGAGGAGAAGATCCACAGGGAGAAGAATGGCGATGATGGGGATGACGATGAACCATGCGACATGTGTTCCCGAGTAGAGAAATGTTCCGGTCACGCATGCAAAGATGATTGCGCGTTCGAGAAGTATCCAACCAGTTTCTCTCTTCCCATGAAACAGAGCCCAGAGCAACCACGACATCAGCGGCAGCGTGAAATAGGACAGATGCCCCACAGCGATGTGTACGAAGAAGAATCCGTTTGCTGTGCAGACTATGGCGAGCGTGAATGCCCACGGCAATGTGAGCTTGAGGACATCTCTGCCGAAGCGGATCCATCCGATGTATCCAAGGATCACGGCGACGGCGATGCTCAGTTGCGTCGCTGACCATAATCCTATGAAAAAGCTGAGAAATTGCGGCAGCGAGTAGTACACATCCTGGGGATTGCCGTACTGGAAAAATCCTCCGCAGAGGTGCGGCGCGAACCGCAGCGGCGCAAATCCCTGCCTAAGAAAATGCCACTTACCTTCAAGCATCCTCGGCCAAAAGTAGAAGTAGTCGTGACCGAGAAGTGGGTACTGCGCATTGAGACCCCAGAAAAATACAGCGAGAAACACTGCAAGCAATCCCACATGGATTCTCCACGTTTTCATTGTTGTAAGTATATTCGCATCCCGGTACGTAACAAAAATGCATTTCCCTTCACCGTTCTATTTGGGTACGATCTCTTACCGGATGTCTGTCCTATACCGATTCCGGAAAGGATTCACCCGGCTACATCCCGCGGGGCTTCGCCGAGGTTTCACGCTGATCGAGCTCCTGCTCGTGATCGGCATCATCGGCATCCTTGCATCCATTGTCATCATTGCGATCAATCCCACGCGGCAGCTGGCGCAAGCGAGGAATGCCACGCGGCGCATGGATACGGGGGAGATCATGCATGCGGTGCAGCAGTACGTTGTAGATAACGGTTCTCTTCCGACGGGTATCGATACCAATCTCAAAATGATCGGAACAGCAACTTCGGGATGTGCGGTCGCCTGTGGAACGGAATTGGGAGCGGGTACAGCGTTCTCCGTGCGTATCGCAACAGGCGACGATGATGCGGAAGAAGAAGTGGCGACAAATGATCCAGTATACCTCCAGAGCACCGATCTGGAGATGGTTCAGGATTATGATCCCTCGCGCGGCAACCAGCTCATCGGCATGCGGTTTCAGAACATTACAGTTCCCCCTGGCGCGATCATCACCAACGCTACAATACAGTTTACCGTGAGCCTAGATGACGGGAACGGCAATGAGGTCACTAACCTCACGTTCGTGGGTCAAGACAGCGACGACACCGTGACGTTCGATGACGTTGCCAATAACATTTCTCTGCGTCCGCGGACAACCGCGACTGTTGCATGGAGCAATGTGCCCAATTGGACGGTGAATGGCCAGCTCAAAGATTCACCGGATATTTCATCCATTCTTCAGGAGATCATCGACCGCAGCGGGTGGGCAAGCGGCAACGATATCATCGTCATGGTCGAGGGCACCGGTCGCAGGCCCGCGTATACGTACAATGAAAATCCGTCATGGGCACCGCTCCTGAGTCTGACGTATCAGGTCTCCGGCATGACTGTTGCAGATTGTCTCAATCTCAATACGCTCACCGGAACGTATCTGCCGAGTCTCCCGACGGATCCCGTACTCGGAAGCGCCGCAAAAACGTACTATGCCTTGCGGAAGACCGCGACAAGCCGCGTGCATGTCGAAGCATGCAACCCGGAAGTGGGAGAAATGATATCAGTGGAGCAGTGATACTCGGTTGTCTTGCCAAATCCGGCAATAACGGTAGATTGTTGGTCGTATGGAATCTACTGATGCACGACCAACACTCGGATTGATCACTGTCGATGAAGGAATACAAAGGATATCTCCGCAAATCCGAAAACGGACTGATGTTGCTGCAGCAATTGCTCTGCTTCAGGACACCGGTCCAGTAACAGCTGAAGCTTATGAAGCAGCTATGCAAACGGCATCAGATGCAATCGCATGCAGTGAGTCAGATGCGTGTCTGGAGATGTCGCTTCCACCGGGAAATGCCATCGAAGATCAGCAATAGCACCAGGGAGACTGGCAATGGTATCACCGAAGTCTCCGGTGTGAGATTTCCCATTGCGAGGAGCGGCACCACGCTCAATGCAGCAAGCCCGATACTCCACGCCACCGCGCGGTCAGAAAGCTTCCAGAACAGCGAAGCAAACGTTGGGGGGAAGAGTGCGAGGCTGAGGCTCGCAAGCGAGAGACCGAGTGTGATGATGTCTTGGTATAGGATGCCGATGACAACGGCGAGCGTGATGAAGAGCCCGATGAAGCAGCGTGTCATTGTCCGCATGGATGTTTCACCAAAACGATGCGTGCGATGCCGAAGGTCTTGAGTGAAGATCGAGGATACGACGAATGCAAGCGTATCCGAGGAGGACAAACTGACTGCGTAAAGCAATACCATGCCAAGTTCCTTGAATCCCAGTGGCAGGAGCGAGGAGAACCCGGCGACCAGTGCATTCTCCGGTGCGATGTCCGGAATCAACTGCTTTGTGACGAGACCGATCACAGCGAGGATGAGCGCGAGGAGCGGGAGGATGCACGCACCGTACGCGAGTCCGCGTTTCATGGTCGCGACATCTCGTGAGGCAAAGATCCGTTGCCAGAGATCTGGCTGCACCATGACGGCGAAGATTCCGATCACGAGGAATCCCATGAACGTTCCGCTGTCCATGCTCCCGATCGGGCGCAAGTCCACTGCGGGGATCGTCATCTTCCCAAAGAAGTACGCCGCGACTCCTACCGTCATGAAGATCATGATCAGAAATTGAAAGACATCTGTGCGTACGACTGCCTTGAATCCCGCGAGGAGGAGATAGGTTAGGATGATTGCGCCTCCGATGACGACCGAGAGTTCGTACGATAAAGGAAAAATCGTCGAGAGGACTTGTCCGCTCACGATCAAATTCACGACGAGAAAACAGAAGAACGCAACCGTGAGGACGATCGAGTACAGGAGTCCGCTATTGCTTCCGATCGTACGGAGAAAATACTCCGGCATCGTGTAGACCTTTAGCTCATCTGCTTTCTGTTTTATCCGTGGTGCAAACCGCCGCAAGACGAGGAAGCCAAGCGCCAGTCCAATGAAGAGCCAGATTGCGGAGAGCCCGAACTGGTAGATGTACGCGAGGTAAATCGAAAGCGTCGCTCCGTCGAAAAATCCCGCACTCATCGTTGCTGCTAATTGCAGACCGGCGACATTGCGATCGGCGATCATGAAGCCTTCTTCCGTTTCTTTTCTTGAAGCAATCCAACCGATGACCATGACGGCAGCGATGTAGAGAACGAAGAAGAGAATGCTGAGGGGCATTGAGGAAATCTACGCTGCTTCTCAGGTATGAGCAAAATAGGGTGTTGCCGATAGTCAGCAATAGTGCCCTTTTCCGTTGAGAACGGGTCTTATCTCAGGTACGGTTTGTGCACTTGGGGTCGTGGTCTACGGAGCATCGCTAAGAAGCTGTGACACCAAGACTTGCTGCTCATTTTTCTTCACGTGGGACCGTAGCTCAGCTGGTTAGAGCGCTTCCCTGTCACGGAAGAGGTCGCGGGTTCGAACCCCGTCGGTCCCGCCATCG
>MFXW01000076.1 GCA_001787585.1 Candidatus Peribacteria bacterium RIFCSPHIGHO2_02_FULL_53_20 | reverse complement strand
CCACCATTCGTGCATCTCGTAGACAGGGAACGGAGCATCTATGTCATACATGGAAATAATTTTCTTTCCCGAAAGATCACATGTGCGATGGTAGAGATGGAAAAAATTCCGAAACATCAGCCGCCTTTGTCTCCGGCACTCTGGACAATCGACAGGCTCCTGTACGTCCATCGTCTTATAGAGCTCCAATTCCGACGGAGTGATGAGATAGGTCTTGCCACAACTTTGGCATTTTTTTCCTGTAGTGAGCGAAGAACTTTGCATTAGTAGACAGTAGAGAGGTAACACTCTTCGCAATACACTGTTTCCGGTCGCTCCAGAGCATATGTCGTCTCAATCCCCTTCTTGCACTTGGCACAGGTGCGATCGAAGAGCTTGCGGGGATTTCTGAGAACCATACGTTCCGTGCGCCTCTGATCCGGGCATTTCCGGGGAACGGGAATACGCATATCCCGATAGAATTTCAATTCTTGAGGAATGATTTTGTAAAGCCTTCCCGTCACTTCACACGTAAGAATGTGCTTCATGATGTCATCCGAAACGTCTTTGATGTCATCCGGGACTTCATAACGAGGACCGAGATACTGCTGTTCTTTTGCATCCGCCTCCTTCCATTTCCATCCTCGCTTCAGGACTTCACCTGTTGTCAGCGGGAAATAGAGTGAAGCCATCGTTTCGTTGTACGCAAATGGACTGAGGGCATGTGGGAAAAACTGCCCCCACTCGCCGGTTTTGCGCATGTGTTCCACAAGTTGGCTGCGTACCATGCGGTACTCGTTTTCGGAATACTGTTTGTTGAGGATGCAATATTGATGCTGCTTGAGTCCCACGCATCCGAAGCAATCTTTGCAACTGAAGCAGTTATCGCAGTATGTGATGTTACTCGAGATAGCCATACACCCTTGGCAACACAGAATATTGTGACCATACGATGTGAGAGAGTTATACGAAAGTTCTGTCGCTTGCAGGGCGTAATTGCAATCATGTGCATCACGATGACCTTGTAACGTGCCGCAGTGTCTGCAATCTTCACAATTTTTGAGGTCGTAACCATCAACAATATTCTTGCAGTTATAGAAATAATCCCCTGTAACGTTTTCGCAGTTAAAACCGTGATAGAGCTTCACAATTTCTTCCCCGATGAGTGATGCCACGCGTGCCTGAATGTCCGCGATAATTCGGTGATCACCTACATTCAATTGGCTGATTTTCTTCTCATATTCTTCTTTTGAATGAACCTCATTGAAGATGTGATATTTTTTGTTATGCAGACCGACGCAACCAAAACAATCCGTGCAGCCAGTACAATGAACGAGGAATGCGCTCGATGTGCAGTTGTCGCAATCGCGGGAAAAAGAAATGCCGTAACACTGGACGCAATCCGAACATTCATAACAGAGCTCGGAATTGAAACAGTAAACGCAATCGAAACAATTTTTGCATTGATTGAGGATATGCCCGTATGCGCAATCCTCGTTGCCCACATTGCCACAAACGAGATAGCAGTTGCGGCTGGCAAAGGACATCGTGCAGTAATCCGTATTTTCGCATTGTGCGTTGACTACGGACATTCTGGGAACCGAGTGATGCAATGATTTGATCTGAGTAAAGAAAGGTTCGTGCGTGTTCGCTTCTTTCCCATAGGATAATGGATCCCATTTATCACTCCACCATTCATGCATCTCATAGACTGGGAAAAGTACATTCTCGTCGTACATCGAAATGATTTTCTTTCCCGAGAGATCGCATGTGCGGTGATAGAGATTGAAAAAATTACGAAACATCAAACGACGCTGCCGTCGGCATACAGGACAATCGATAGGATCAGAAACCGTCATCCGGTTATAGAAATCCCGATCGATTTCATCGATGGAAAATTGTGCGCCGCAGGTAGAGCAGGTGTTATCCATTATTGTATACTGAAGATATGTTCACCCGATACGTTGACCATATGATGGCTAAAAGAGCCCTATACGAGCGATTGGGAAGAGGAAAGGGATTTTTTGGCAGTGTGCGAGGGATCCAAGGAGTCTGGGCTAATGCACCAACGCGCAAGGCATGCGAAGCTGAGCTCCGGGAAGTTCTTGAGGAATGGCTCCTCCTGAAAATACGCAAGAAGCAGTTTGTCCCGACAGCTACATAAATCCGCCAAAAAAACATCCATAGATGGGATGACAATCCCCCCATACCAGTGCTATCATAGTTGCATGGATAGTATGGTTTCAGTGGCACTGACGTACGACGAAAAAAGCGGGCAATGGGGCGCGTGGCTTCCCGACATCGCAGCATACGGCTCCGGATCGACACCTCAGGAGGCAATGGTAGATTTGAGACGAGCACTGGCTCTCTATCGAGAAGAAGTCGGGCAGGAGAAAATGATGGGAGAAATTGCTCCACCGACACAATCGCTCTCTGTTCCACTGGAATCCCTTGTCTAAGCTGCCGCGGCTCTCGGGAAAGGAGATGCTGAAATTGTTTGAGAGCAAGGGATGGAAACTTGTGCGTGTGCGCGGAAGCCATCACATTTTTCATAGTACCGCTGGGAAAGTGGCTGTTGTTCCCGTGCATGGGAATGACTCTGTGCATGTAGGCATCTTGAATAATCTTCTGCGCAAACATCTTGCTCTGTCTGAAGAAGAGATTGAAAAATTGTAGAGCAGCGCTTTGATATCGAATGGGGAGAGTATGCATCGTTAATACACGGAAGAGAGATAACACTCATCGCAATAGATCTGCTCAGTGCGCTCCGGCGAATAGCTCGTCGCAATCGGCTTGCTGCACTTTCCGCACTTCCGATCCCAAAGCTTACGTGGATTACGCATCGCGAGCCGATTCAAATGCCTTTGATCAGGACAAACGCGGGGAACCGGGAGCTTCATCTCGCGATAGAACGCCAATTCCTGCGGGATGATCTTGTACGGTCGCCCGGTCACTTCACAAATGAGGATCTTTTCGCAAAAATCATCTCCAACTTGATCAATATTGTTTGATACTTCCACAATCGGTCCTAGATATTTCTCTTTCTGATCATCTACATGCCATCCCCAGTCATGCTTCAGTGCTTCCTTTTTTTCTACGGGGAAATATTCCTGAGCAACCGATTCGTTATAGGAAAATGGTGACTGCTTAATCGGAAAGAATTCGCCATATTCCCTAGTTTTTTTCATATGCTCAATGATTTTTGGCACCAGTTTCTCGTATTCCTCCTTTGTGTATTGTTTATTCAATACGCAATATTTGGCTCTGCGGAGCCCAATGCAACCGAAAAGATTGCTGCTTCCCTGGTGACACGCATCACAGTAGAAACTATCACTGACTTTGTTGCAGAACTTCGAGAAACAGACGCGCGAAACCTGATATGCGCCTAAATAATCGCAACAAAGTTCGTTTTCCTCGGTATAGTTATTGTCGTAGCAATCTTTGAGATCCACAACCTGTGCGCAGTATTTACAATCATGCGATCTGTCCGCATAAAAACTCTGCAGGACATTTTTGCTTTCATAGACGTAGTTCCCGGATACGTCTTCCACTTGTCCGCTCTGCATGTAGCGATGCGGAATGGAGAGACGTAATTCCTGAATCTTGGCCTTGAGTAATGTTCGCGCCTCCGGATGGCAAAGATCGAGCTCTGCTTTCTTCCGGAGATACTCCTCTTTTGTAAGTTGCTCATTGAAGATGCAGTACTGCTTTTTGCGGAGCCCCGCACACCCGATACAATCGGAACATCCCTGACAGTCGAAGCAGAACGAAAGATCATTCGAGTGCCAGCAATCTTGGCAGTAAAAGCATCGATTGAGTTTGCGGCAATCCACGCACTCGTAGCAGCTCTCGCACTCACGAACGACAAGGGTATCTACGCAATTCCGGGAATAATACGGCGAGCCGTAATAGCAGTTTTCCGAGTACACAGAGCCAAAAATCAGGTAACTGCCTTTGACGTTGCCGATGTAATTGCAGTAGTCTGCATTCTCGGAATTCCATACAGACAAACTGAGCTGCGGCACGACACTCTGAAGCTCTGCATATTGCTCAAAAAACGGTCGGGAGAAATCAAACGGCCTGCCATAGGAAAGCGGATCCCATTTGTCCGTCCACCATTCGTGCGCGTCATAGACATGGATGCCCGTGTGCTCGCCGAAATTCGTGATGACTGATTTTCCTGTGAGTTCGCACTTGCGATGGTAGAGATGACGCTCGTTGCGCCATGCAAGGCGGCGCTGCTGGCGACAATCCGGGCAGAGCTTTGGCGGTGGAATGTCGTAACGTTTGCCGGAAATTTGTGGAGAGACTTTGGTATAGAAATCGAGATCGGTCTGGGTGACCTCAAAGGGAGCCGAGCAGTGGAGGCAGGTGCTGGTCATGTTTTTTCTGGAATATGGCGGGCAAGGTGCCACCCGGGATAAAGGTGATCGAGGTTGTCACGTAGAGCATTAACGGTCCCTTTAATTGCATACACAATGACACTTTTCACATCACGAGTAGTTTCGTCGATAATCCGTTCCACGAGGACAACATCCTCTACGCCCTCCCGATCCGCAATACGGAGTGTTGATTGCCAAACGTCTGGAAAATCGTTAGTACAAGATTGCATCGCATTCCAGATGCGATTTCCCGTACGCACGGTGGTGACAAATTCTGAACGCATAAAAAATACTGAGGATATGATTTCGCCCCAGCGTTGTTATCCTGCATTGACTAGTCACATTTGTCCAACAGATATTAAAAATCCTATTCAAAATGACATTTAGATACAAATTATTGATAGAAATACTGTAGAAAAAGTTCTACAACAGTGGTATAATTTCCGTAACATATGATTTCCCACCTTCGTCCGCCCCGGCGGACTACGGCGGGCAGGCAGAACTCCCCTTTCCTAATTATGATTTCCGAATTATTGAAACTCGGTCTGACCGATGAAGAAGCACGCATCTATGTCGCATGCCTCGAGATCAACGGCGGTCCTGTCTCGGTCATCGCGCGGAAAGCAAACGTCCATCGGGTCAGTGCGTACCACACGCTGGAAAACCTGCTCGAAAAAAGACTCATCAGTGTCTACAACCGAAACGGCGTGAAATGCTTTGCACCGGAGGCACCGGAAAAACTCGAACAGATCGCACTGGAGAAAGTACATCTTGCAAAAATGCTCCTGCCGCAGCTCAAGACGCTTGCGAGTGCGCAAGGCTTTCGCCCACGCATCCGTTTCTACGAAGGTATGGACGGCGTGGAAAGAGTGTTCACAGAATCTCTTGCAGCCAAAGGGGACATGTCCGCCATAGCTCCCTCAGGAGCGAAGGCGGAAATTCTTGGCTACACCAACCTCAAACAGATCGCCGAACGTATTCCCACATTCTTTGCGCAGTACACGCACCGCCGCATGAAAAGTGGTATCAAGGTGCGGTATCTTTCGCCTAATACTGTTGAGAGCGTACATGCGATTGACCCTTTTCTCCCAGAAAAGTACGATCCGAACTTGATTGAGATCCTGCTGGTGAACAAGGACCAGTTTCCCTTCGACAATGAAATTCTGCTCTTCGGAAACCAAGTGGGCATCGTTTCGCTGAATCCGGATGAACTGCTTGGCATCATCGTAGAAAGTGCAACACTGGCGCGAACGATGAAGGCGATTTTTGATCTGGCGTGGTTGGGGGCAACGGCGTTTGTGGCGAAATAATGGTGCGACGGAGACGCAACAGATTTGCGTCTCTACGGTGTACATTCATGGTGTTAAGGGATCAATGGCTTCTCCAGGTCTCAACGCCTTCGCCCTTTCCAGATACATTTTCGCCTCCTCTTCCCTCCCCTGCTTCATCCTCAACCGGTACATCTGCACATTCGCACCAAAATAACTCTCATTCCATCGTAATGCTTCAACAAGTTGTTCCTCTGCTTCAGCCAATTCCCCACGGTCAATGAGAATATCCGCGATGCGCACGCGAGCACCAACGTAGGAAGGATCCAATGCCAAGGCCTTGCTGTAATACTCCAATGCCAGATCGATATTGCCGCGGTGCTCCTCAAGATTGCCGATGGAAAAAATTGGTTCCGGAAGATCCGGCTTCATTTTTGAGGCTTTCGTGAATTCTGTGATCGCATCTCCCACTTGTCCATTAGCGGCGTAAATATTTCCAGCTTCGAGGTGGTAACTGACATCATCGCCGTAGGTTAATCCTTCTTTGAGAATTGCAAATGCTTCCGAATTTCTATTCATCTGCCGGAGCGCTTGAGCAAGTGTTGCGCGCGCAGGGACAGATGCGGGATCTACCGCAACGGCGTGGGCGTAGAGAGATTCGGGGGTATCCCAGATGCGGGTCTGATGTCGAGAGAGAACAACCAATGGAACAATAATGAATATAAGGGAAAGAAAATTGAGAATTGAGAATTGCCTGCCAACCGTAGCCTGGGCGAAGGCTGGAGAATTGAGATGTATTTGAGATTTGATTGTTGGGGGGATTTTTTTGAGGAAATGTTGCAACAGCATCATCACAACAAATATCACACCAATAGACGGCAGATACGCATATCGATCCACCGCATAGAAGGAGATCAATCCTTTATGGAAGTTGAAGAAGGTCGGGCTGAGTGTGGTGAGATAGAATAGGAATCCAAAGGCGATCCATGGTTTACTTCTGCGGAAATACCAGGAAACGGCGCTGAGAATCAGAATGACTATCAATGGAACAGCGAAATATGGATCAAGGAGGGTAATCGGATCGCGTTGCTGGTAGAAGACGCTGAAGCCGATGGGCACGAAGAATTGCCAGAGGTAATGACCGAAACTGCGGATAGCAACGAGACCTGTGTCGAGCATCGATGAAGAACCGACAATGCGCTCTTTGCCGCTGAGGGCGATGAAGGCGAAGAGGAAGGAGAGTATGAAGAATGGGATTTTATTTATAAACAGCAGACGCCTCCGTAGCGGAGAGTCGCGACTCTCCGCTACGGAGGCGAACCAATCTACGAGCAACAATATGACCGGCAACGTCATCGCCGTCGCTTTGCTTAGCAACGCGAGAAGTCCACAGAGAACGCTTCCCCAATACCAAGCATTCCGATGTGCCCCTTCCCTACCCCGCAGATACAACACCAACGTCAGCAAATAGAAGAACGTAAACAGCAGATCCTTACGACCGGCAATCCAGACGACCGCTTCGGCATGCAAAGGATGAAGCGCAAATATCAATGCTCCGGCGAATGCCGCAACGCCAGTAGAGGAGAATCGCGACTTTCCGCTACGGTCCTTTAAGAACGTCTGCAACATCAGAAAAACCAAATACGCATTCGCCACATGCAACATCACATTCCCCAAATGAAACCCAAAGGGACTCAATCCACCCAACACGTAATTGATCTGAAAAGAAACGAACGTCAGCGGAATGTAAAGCTCTGGATCGAAATGCGTGAAGACGTAGCGAAGATTTTCCCAACTCAGTCCCCGGATCGCGAGATTCTCGCGAACAAGGAGCGTGTCATCAATCGGTGCGAAGTCATGCACAAGAGAATGACCAAATCCCAAGAACACAATGACCAATAATAAGCCAATGAGCGCGATCATGCGTATTGCCTGCGCAGACCAGAAACGTTCTAACACCATCCAATTCTCAATTCTCAATTCTCAATTTTCAATTGCGCATTATGATTCCCTACATGCCCTTCCCCGTCCCCCTCCCCCCGCACCTGGAACACGCTGCTCAGCAACTGGGCATCCGCATGGAAGATATCTCCGAAGCTTTCACCCGCGGATCGGGGCATGGAGGGCAAAAGGTAAATAAGACCAATAGCTGCGTGGAGCTCTTTCACCGCCCAACGGGAATCTCTGTACGCGTCCACGAGCAACGCGAACAGCATCGCAATCGCGAGCTTGCCTATCACATGCTGATCCAGCACATCATCGACAAACACACAACGGAGGAACAGCAAAAGAAGCACGAACTGTTTCTGAAAAAAGTGAGCAGGAGACGCCGCACGCTGAGCGCCCAGAAAACCGTTCTCCTAGATAAGCGCCTGCATGGGGCGCTGAAGCGCAACCGGAAGCCATCGGTAAATGATCCAGAGTCACATATATGACAGAATCGTGCATTCCTGTATGATTGCGCACCGTAGTGATCTCTTTGTTTCTTTCCCCATGTTCTATGACCCGTCGTCTCCTATCTCTTTCCGTTATGGGCGCTCTGGCACTTTCCGCTCTCCCCGTTCTCGCGCAGGATGCATCGTCCGAGGGCGGCGCTTCTTCCGAGAGCTCTGGCTCAAGCGCCAGCAGCACCTCGGTGACCTCAACAGCTACTTCCCGTCCCAAGCCCCCCCGCAACCTTGGTCAGGCGATCAAGGGGGAATGCGCGAAGCTTACGGGCAAGTCCCGCGAGCAATGCGTAAAGAGCACGGTCGTGGATCGCAAGGTGACGGGAAAGTCGGTCGTGAAACAAGCCAAGAAGACAGCTAAAAAGAATTGCAAGGACTACACGAAAGGCTCTGATGAATTCAAGACATGTGTGGGCGAGCAGAAAGAAATTGGAAAAGAGCAGAACCCCAAAGCCGCAAAGATGATCAAGAAAATGCTCGAGAATAAAAAAGGTAAGAAGGGCTCAAGCTCAAGCGCATCGTAAAAATCACAGGATCATCATCATTGAGACGCCTCCATATTCCGGGGGCGTCTTGCGGAAGAGAGCGAAAAGTGGAAAATATTGACGATGCCGTACCTTATTCCGATTATCTTTGCCTTCAGTATTTTCGGATATCCCTGCGAGACTTCGGCGCATTTTGCCGCCCCCGCAAAGACATCGACCAATTACCGGTGCAATGAATTTCAGGGGGCAAGCAAAACTCTCTGCATACGTAACCAGCAACGCACGATCAAATGTTCCGGTCTGAAGGGCATCTACAAACGCGAGTGTATGGAGAAAAACGAACCTTTCCGGGGCAACGGTCCTTTTCGGAGATTTTCCCGATAATGCCTTATATTGACTGACCAGCTTGAAGTCTCTTTGCAAGCGTTCGGAGATAACTCGTGGAAACCTTCATGGTTTTGTACGTTCCCGTGCGAGCATCAAACACGCGCTTCTTCTGGATGTTTGCCATAAACGTTCTGCGGGTGTGCCGATTCGAGTGGCTCCGGGTATTGCCGAAAGCTGTTCCTTTGCCAGTCTTGATGCATCTGCGAGCCATTACGGGGAAAGCCTACGTGGAGGCTCTGAAGAGGTCAATAAGTATTAAGTATTAAGTATTAGGTATTAGGTATTACGTATACATGCTCCAGTCCGCTATACATAATACTTAATACATAATACATAATACTTTTGATGTCTGCACTCCGCCCCTCCTTCATCATCGCCCTGCTGATCGCGCTTTCCGTACACGAATGGGCGCACGCGATGGTTGCCAACCGCCTCGGAGACCCGACGGCCAAAGAACAGGGACGGCTCACATTGAATCCTATCGCACACCTTGACCTTATGGGAACGATCCTCTTTTTTCTCGTGGGTTTCGGGTGGGGCAAGCCTGTGCCGATTGATCCCCGATACTTCAAGCACTGGAAACGCGATACGGCGCTCGTGAGCATTGCGGGACCCGTGAGTAACCTGATTGTTGCCTTTCTCGCATTCGGCGGACTTCTTTTGATAGCCCCAGGAGGATTAACGGACGACCCATGGGAGCTCCTCATGGGCGGTGCAGGCGGGACATTCGCATCCGTTTTCATTGATATCCTCCGAATCTCTATCGCGCTGAATCTGGGTCTTATGGCTTTCAATCTCCTGCCGATCGCCCCGCTCGATGGTAGCAAGATCCTGCAGGTTTTCATCCCCTATCGCTACGACGTGCAGTATCACCTGTGGATGCAGCGCGGTCCCTGGATACTGCTCGGTCTGCTTATTGCCGAGGATATCTTCAATGTTCCGCTGCTCATGGGATGGATTGATTTGATTTTAAGACCGATATTGGCGGTGATGGGGATGATCACGGGGATGATGGGATGAGGTGATATACTTTCCCCATGTCCAAGTTCTCCATCTTCACCGAACTCTGGCACTTCATGCGACTGCGAAAGAAGTGGTGGCTGCTACCCATCATCATGATCATTGTGCTTTTGGGTCTGATTCTGATTTTTGCGCAGACTTCGCCCTTGGCGCCGTTTATTTATACGGTTTTCTAGGCACTGCGTTCCATTCCGACGTATTCTAGAGTTAATGAAGCTGCCTGCTCCATTGAAGAAAGTCTATAACCTTTGGATGCGTTTTTCGCATGTCCTTGGGCGCATCATGAGTACGATTCTTCTCACGATCCTCTGGGTCGTGGTCTTCGGCATATATGCCATCGTTCTTAAAATAATGCATATTTTCTCTAAAGCTCCATCGAAAGATACGTACTGGATCGATGTAAGCAAGGAATCCACCGACATGCGCTATCAGTTTTAATGGAAAAACCTCGCTACATTCTCGGCCTCTCCTGCTTCTACCACGACTCTGCAGCAGTGCTTTTAAAGGACGGAGAAATTATCTTTGCCGCGCAGGAGGAACGGTATACGCGAAAGAAACACGACGAATCGTTTCCAAAGCACGCGATTGAACATGCATTGAAACATGCGGGAATAACGGCACATGATCTTGATGCGGTGGCCTTTTATGAAAAACCAATGCTGAAATTCTTTGATAGGATTTTGCAGACGACCATGAAGGTGTGGCCGAGAGGATTTCTGCAGTACCAAATGGCCATGCAGGATTGGATGCACAAAAAACTCTGGATCCCCCAGATCATTCAACGGGAACTAGGGTACAAGGGGAAGATTTTCTATCCCGCACATCATGAATCCCATGCGGCCTCTGCATACTTCTGCTCAGGATTTCCAGACGTGGCAATTGTCACGGCTGATGGCGTCGGTGAATGGGCAACGACAACGATCGGGCATGGAAGTGGCAAAGATTTGAAGTTGCTGAGAGAAATCCGCTACCCGCATTCGCTCGGGCTTCTCTATTCAGCAATCACCTACTACCTCGGGTTCAAAGTAAACAGCGCTGAGTACAAAGTGATGGGACTTGCGCCGTACGGGGAACCGAAATACGTCGAGCAGATGCGAAAGTTGATTGATCTGAAGCCGGATGGAAGTTTTGCACTGAACATGAAGTACTTCACCTACGAGTACGGACTACGGATGACCGGAAAACATATCGAAACACTCTTCGGACAGCAAACGCGCAAGCCGGAATCTCCTCTAGAGCAGTTTCATAAAGATATTGCGCGGAGCCTTCAAGAAATTACGGATGAAGCGATGTTGAATTTAGCAAGAGCGGCTAAAGAACTCACTGGGAGCAAATATCTTTGCCTTGCAGGAGGTGTCGCTCTGAACTGCGTGAGCAATGGAAAGATTTTGCGGGAGGGAATCTTTAAAGACATCTTCATCCAGCCTGCCTCCGGTGATGCCGGCGGGGCGCTGGGGGCTGCATTGATGGTGTGGCATAAGGAGATGAAGGGCGCACGATTGCCGCGCATGGAGCACGTGTATCTTGGTAATGCGTACGGTCAAACAGAGATAGAACAATTTCTGCAGAATGAAAAAGTTCCCTACGATAAAGTGCCGCTTCATGATCTTCCCAAACGCGTTGCAGAATTATTGGAGGGAGAGAATGTCCTCGGCTGGTTCCAAGGTCGCATGGAATTCGGTCCACGGTCTCTTGGCAATCGTTCCATTATTGCTGATGCGAGAAATCCGAATAACTGGAAGAAAGTAAATTTGAAAATCAAATTCCGCGAGTCGTTCCGCCCGTTTGCCCCGACGATTCTGGAGGAACGAACGAAGGACTACTTCCAACTGGATCGTGCGTCGCCGTTTATGCTCCTTGTTGCAGATACACAACCTGATAAACGGAAGGAAATCCCTGCTGTCACGCACGTGGACGGCTCGGCACGCATTCAAACAATCAACCGCAATCAGAGTGCGCTGTACTACGATCTTCTGAAGGCATTTGAAGCACGCACGGGATGCCCTGTGATCATCAATACTTCGTTTAACGTCCGTGGAGAGCCCATTGTGGAATCACCGAAGGATGCACTGAACTGTTTCCTGCATACGCACATGGACTTCTTGATTCTCGGACAATGCGTGATTGATAAGGAGAAGCTGCCGGCGGAGTGGAAGCGAAGCAGCGAGGAATATTTGAAACAATTTGTTCTCGATTGAAAAACGCTCTCATCAATCTCGGCTTGCTCATAGGTTCAACTCTCCTCTTTTTTGGAGCAATCGAACTCGTTCTGCGCCTTACAGGAATGGTCACCGTCGGCCCCCATCCACCGCTTATTTTTCAATCGAGCAGCAATCCCGCCATCAGTTATGAACTGATTCCAAGCATCACACAAAAGGCATACCGATCTACCGTGAAAACCAATGCTCTCGGTTTTCGTTCCGATGCAATCGATCCATCACGCCCGCTTGTTGCTGTCCTCGGAGACTCGATCACCTTCGGTTACGGCGTAGAGAATGAGGAAACGATTGCCACGCAACTTGAGAAGCAATTGCCGAACTATCAATTCCTGAATGCCGGAGTGCCGGGATATCACCTTCAGCAGGAAACCGCTGCATACAAAGAAAAAATAGCCCCACTCAATCCTGAAGCAGTGATCCTCGTCTTCTACCCCAATGACATGGGAGCAACCACAGGCTGGCTGGATCAAGATCAGGTTCTCCGTGCGCAAGGCGATGATCCCCGTGACCGTCCTGCACTGCGGTGTAATCCGCCCACAACGGGAATACTCAGCTTGATCCCGGGAAAATGCTGGCTCGACCACCACAGTGCGATCTACGTCGCCATGAAAAAGTTTGTGAGCATGCGCGCCGGCAATGAGACGCTTCTCGAGGATCAGGAGCGCAGCCGCGAGAAACCCGAAGAAGACAGCATTACCCCAAACCACATCACCATGTATGGACAACAATTGGAAACATTTACGAAAGAGCTTGCTCCCGCAATAAAACGAATATTTGTGATCTGGCCGGATCGTGAAGTGCACGTTATCAGCCGCCCGAAGATCAGAGCCCTGGCTGAGAGGTACGGATTTACGGTGATCGATCTCTATGACACGTTCGGCAACGACGCAAAAACCTTGGTATGGGATACGGTGCATCCCCATCCGGATACGATGAAAATGGCGGCGGAAGTGATTGCGAAGAACATGCAATAACAACAAAATAGCCAAGAGAAAGCAGCATCTCTACGCTGGCGGTACATCCGTCAGAAACTTCTAACCTTATTGCATGAAAATCCCCGTCAACGAACCGGTCATCGCACCTGAATCCAAGCAGGCCGTAATCGATGCGCTAAACACAGGCTGGATTTCGTCGGCAGGACCTGCAATCACGCGCTTCGAGCAGGAGTTTGCGAAGTTTGTCGGCATGAAGCACGGGGTCGCAGTGATGAACGGAACTGCGGCACTCCACTTGGCACTGGCCAGCCTCCGCATTGGTCCGGGAGACGAGGTGATTGTGCCCGACTTCACCATGATTTCGACGGTCACGGCGGTGATGTACACTGGAGCGACGCCCGTATTTGTCGACATCGACCCCGAAACCTTTGCGATGGATCCGGCACTTGTGGCAAAAGCTGTTACACCTCGTACAAAAGCCATCATCCCCGTGCACATCTATGGTCACAGCGCGGACATGGACCCGATCCTGGAAACGGCGACAAGGCACAAACTTGCAGTCGTGGAGGATGCGGCTGAAGTGCATGGGGCAACGTATAAAGGAAGGCAGTGCGGATCGATGGGGACGATGAACTGTTTCAGTTTCTATGCCAACAAGCTGATCACTACCGGCGAGGGCGGCATGGTCGTGACCAATGACGATGCGCTCGCCACTCGTGCGAAATGCCTGCGCGACCTGGCACACAGTCCCGAAAAGCGTTTTGTACACACAGACCTCGGCTTTAACTACCGCATGACCAA
>MFXW01000075.1 GCA_001787585.1 Candidatus Peribacteria bacterium RIFCSPHIGHO2_02_FULL_53_20 | reverse complement strand
AAATGATACAACACCTTATGAAGGTTCCCATCACCCCGCCATTCAAACCCCACGCCATCGAGAACGTCTTCCATCTTGGGAATTGGCCGTTCATGGTGAAGTGCTGGCACAATTGAAAATATACTATAATTTTACATATTAGCAACTAACAGAATTATGGCGCGTTTCCCCTTTTCTGGTACTATGGCGGTTCGATGCCCCGTCTCCCCCTCGTTGCTATCGTCGGTCGCCCCAATACCCTTCGAAAAGCTCAGGGCGAGATCACTCCATTATTATGCATTTACCCTTAGTTGCCATAGTCGGTAGACCGAACACCGGTAAATCCCTGCTGTTTAACCGAATCATCGGGCAGAGGAAGGCGATCGTGAGCGATATTCCGGGGACGACCAGAGATCAGGTCGCGAGCAAAGTGGAAACCGATGATGTGGATTATCTGCTCGTGGATACCGGTGGCATGGGAGGAGGAACGACGGATACGGATTTTGAGGATGACGTGGAGGCGCAGTCCAGGCTCGCGATCGAACATGCAGATGTCATCGTTTTTGTACTTTCCGGCAAAGATGACCTCACGAGCGCCGACCATGCAGTCGCTAAGGTGCTTAGGACACGAAAGCGCAAGCACGTACCGGTGATCGTCGCGGTGAACAAGATTGATAATCCGGCGAAGATCGACGAGCTTTTGCCGCAGTACTACGAACTCGGCATCGGCGATCCGTTGATTCCGGTGAGCGCTGCGCACGGTTCGGGCTTCGGCATGCTCGAAGATGCGATTGTCACGGAGCTGAAGAAACTACATTTTGCAAAGGCAGCGGTGAGCCTGCCTACCGGACAGGCAGGTAATGAGGAGTTAGCAGTGGAAGCTCCGAGAATTGCCGTCGTAGGGAAACCGAATGTGGGAAAAAGCTCCATCATCAATGGATTGATGAGCGATCCCCAACGAGCGACTTCACCGCGTATAGTCTCTGAGATTCCGGGTACCACGCGGGATGCCGGAGATACCGTGATCCGCCACAACGAACACGACTACATTTTCGTGGATACCGCGGGGATTAAGAAGAAAAAAAAGGAGACACCGGGCTTAGAAACTCTCGCCTACTTCCGCTCGATCCAGGCAATCGGCAACGCCGATATTGTCGTACTTGTCCTCGACGGAACCGAGCCGATCACGCGGCAAGATAAACGCATCGCGCAGATGTGCATCGAAGAAGGCAAGGGTCTCATCCTCGCCGTGAACAAAAGCGACGGCATGGGGCTGGAGCAAAAGAAAAACACCGTCAATGATGTCCAGCTCACGCTCCCCTTCTGCCGCTTCGCATCCATTATCCTCTGTTCTGCAAAGTCCCGCGACGGACTGCTCAAGCTCTTCGATCTCATTGAAACCGTACAGCGCAATCGTGTCCGCAGGATTCCGACGAAAGACCTCCGCAACTGGTACAGCGAGACCGTCCGCGGTCAGCCCATGGATGAGCTCGCGCGGAGCAAACACATCACCCAGGCAGACGGGCTGCCCCCTACGTTCGTGGTCTTCGTGAAAGATCCGAAGAAGGTGAAGGTATCAGAGCTGAAGTTTCTGGAGCGGAGACTGCGGTCGACGTTTGCGTTTGAAGGGACGACGGTGCGGTGGATAACGAAGAAAAATTGAGAATTGAGAATTGAGAATTAAATTCTCAATTCTCAATTCTCAATTTCCAACTACCCCCTCCCCTGTCTCAAATCCTTCACTCTCCCGTCTTCATGAATCGGAAGCGGAAACGCTTTGATGACGACTTCAAGTTTGGTAAGCAGTGCCTTGGGATCGTCGTCGAACACCATGTTCGGAGGAATCTTCCTCTTGCAGAGCTCCTCGACGATGTGTGGGATGGAGTTACTCACACCACCGGTATTCGTGAGGATCCCGATCGGGCGTCCCTCGTCGTAGGCGATGGTGAATTCATTGAGCGTACCGATGCCTCCGCCAACGATGATGATGCCGTCGCTGCTCCGGATATTGATGATGTCACGCTCCATGAACCCCTGCCCCGTGTAGAGGATAATGTCATTGTCGTGCGGGGAAAGGTATTCGTTCACATGCTCGTACTCTGAGAATGCCGGCGAAACGCCGAGCGTGAGTCCCCCCGCCCCTTTTGCACCAAGCAGTGAATCGTGGGGCAATCCCGGACAAGCGCCGTTGATGAAAATATGACCACGTTTCGCAATCTCGATACCGAGTTCCCTGGCCTTTGCCCGCGCATGGCTGTCCTCCGTTTGCGGACCGGAAGCCGAACCCATGACGCCGATTTTGAGTTTGTGGTGGTAGCTCACTGTGGAACGTATTGTAGAGCGAAACCGAATGATCGTGATATTGATGTTCTTGTAGATATTATAACACATTGCAAAATATTTTGCACCCCAGGATCGGAGAGACTACTGCTTCTTCAGGAAGTCTATCCGGTTCAGGTTGTGCTCCTCATTCGTCTCCGCGTAGTGAATCTTTCCCTGCCGATCATGCAGGTAGTACCAATACGAACTAGCACCCGGATCGATCGCGGCTTTGATGCTCGGAAAACCGGGATTGGCGATAGGACTGGGGGGAAGTCCGCGGAATTTTCGGGTGTTATACGGGGAATCTGTATTGAGATCGCCTGCGGTGATGACGCCGACCGGCTTTGCCAGGATGTAGCGAACCGTTGCATCCACCCCGAGCCCGCGCTGATCATCGAAACGCTTCCAGAGGATGCCGGCAATCACCGGACGCTCGGCATCGGTGAGCGCCTCTTCTTCGATGAGCGACGCCATGGTGATGATCTGATGGAGACTGCGACCGGAAGTGCCGATTTCTCCTCCAAGCTCATCTATCACCTTGCTCCGGAAGACCGTAAGTAATCGCTCCAGGAATTCCTCTGAAGAGAATTGTTCGACGTTCACAAAGTACGTATCGGGAAAGAGGTACCCTTCCACTCTTCCGCCGCGAGGAGCAAGCCCCGCTCCAGAGGGAAGAAATCCGAATGCCGAAAGATCGCATTCCAGGACGCAGCGGAGAAAGGCTCCCGTCGCAGCAAGATTCTTTTTGACAAGCAGCGCATCGATATCGCTCACCGTGAACCCCTCGGGAATGGTGACGGCGATCTCCAGTGCCTTACCACTCAGCAACGCTTCCATGATTGCACCGGGTGTCATACCGGGCATCAAAATAAATGTCCCCGCCTGGAGCGCACTGTCGGCGCCGTGGAATCTCGCATACAAACGAAATGCCAGAGGAGAGCGTAGAACTCTACGATCATAGAGAATCTGAGCTATGCCTCTTGTGGATAATCCTGCTTCGATGCGCACGGAAATACGATCTTCATTCCCACTGTCCGCAGGTCGCATGGACCACCAATACCAGCCGAAAGTGCACAACAAGACGACCGCGATGAGGAGGAAAAGCTTCTTCACAACGCAAGTATCGCGGAAAAATAGACAATGCGGAAGCCACACTCGCCCCCATCCTCGATCCTTCCCCCACAGGGGGAAGGAAGCTCTGTTACACAAGAATAAAGGAGGTTTCCCCTCCCCCGTGGGGGAGGGGCTAGGGGTGGGGGATCAATTCCCCATTTCCCGCATTCCTTTTTCGGTCGGCAACCCCATTTCCTTATAGACCCCCTGCATCTTTTCCGCAGAGACGACCTGCGATTTTTTCAGCGCGCGGTTCAATGCGTCTTTCAAAAGACCCGGAATGCGCTCGCGCGACGCACTTTCGGCAATCTCGATCGAAACGATTTCCTGTTCGCCGGAAACGACGACCTTGATACCTTCCGCCTCGGCTTCCACCTGGATTTTCTGCAGTTCCTTCTTCACACGCTTGGCTTCGCGCTGCAGGCGAAACATATCACGGGCTTGGGAGAGGGAAACCATACGGAAAGTATGGTACATGCCGGGAAGACAGGCAGCCAAACAGTTTGTGGAGTTTGCGAGGGTAGAGTACGCTTGCTCTCCGAGATGACCTTCTCGGAACTCACATCATCTGCTGCTGCACCGCTTGCAGGAATTCTGCAGCTTCCGAATGATGCAACGAATCGCCCCGTCTCCGCGGCAGTGAAAGCCATAGAGTCCAGCGGATTTATCATGGGTCTGGATGCCGTAAGCATCGTGATCGCGACGATGATCGGCTATGTGGGCGTCCTGATCATGGCATACGGGTGCATCCGTGCGCTCTGGGAATTCCTGACGAGCGGAAAGAGCCACGACCATAAGCTCCCCATGATCCGCGTGCATCTCGGGAAGCATCTCGCGCTTGGACTCGAATTCCTCGTCGGCAAAGATATTGTCGAGAGCATTGTCCACCCAACGTGGGACGATCTCGGAAAGCTGGGCGCCATCATTATCCTGCGCACAGTCGTGACGATCTTCCTGAGCAGGGAACTGAAGGAGGTGGAAAATGAGCTCGACGTGGAAAGCAAAGAGCTCGCGCTCGAGAAAAGGAGAGGGAAAATGGGAAAATAGCCGCACCCCTGCAGGAATACGGCTAGCGGACAATGCCAATCCGATCCTCAATCTCCTGATCGACAAATACTTTTTTGCGTCCATATTTCATCCTGCTGTATTCCTTGATGAGTGCTGCCAGCTGTTCGTTGCGCGTGGATTCGTCGTAGATGGTCGCCATGGAGAACGCACGTGAGGTGACATTGTTGATATTGAGCTTGCAGTAGCAATTGAAATTCGGGATGCCGATGGCATCCTGGTCAGAGATCGCCGGTGCCATTTCTTTCGCCATGTACTCCGCGTCCTCCGCACCGATCTTGAAACTCATGATGGTGCCGACGTTACCGAAGACGGCGTCGCGCATTTTTGTCCCAGCCTGGCCGTACGCTTCAGTCTTTCCGACAAGCTGCCCGATGTACTGGTGCGCCATGATGAGCGCGAGCTCGTACTTGCGGGCCTCGGAGAGAATCGTGGCGAAAGCATCGGTCACGAAGTTCTGGAACTCGTCGACGTACAGGTAGAACCGCTTGCGCTGCGGGCGGGGGACATCCGCACGACTGAGCGCGGCCATGTTCACTTTGTTCACGAAGATGAGACCGAGGAGCTGCGCGTTCACATCGCCAATCTTTCCCTTGCTCAGATTCACGAGCAGCACCTTGCCGCTGTCCATCACTTCGCGGATGTTGAACGCGGACTTCGGCTGCCCGATGATGTTGCGCATCGTGGTATTGGTGATGAAAGGTCCGAACTTCGAGCTGAAGTACGGAATCATCTCCTCTTTCTCGCGCTGACCGGTCTTCGCGATTTCATGCTCCCAGAAGCTCCGCACGACGGCATTCTTGCATTTGCTCACTTTGTACTTCTGGAACTCCTCATCGACGAAGAGACGCGGCACATCAATGAGTGTTGCCCCTTCCTCCTCATCGTCCATCAAGGTGAGACACCCGTTGCGGAAGTAGTGCTGAATGCGCGGACCGAAGATCTCGTTGCCGAAGAGTTTTAAGAATATTTCCATTGCGTCGAGTGATGCGCGGTCTTTCTCCTCGGGGGTTTTCGCCTCGAGAAGATTCAAACCCATCG
Organism: Candidatus Peribacteria bacterium RIFCSPHIGHO2_02_FULL_53_20; assembly: GCA_001787585.1. Classification (GTDB taxonomy): domain Bacteria; phylum Patescibacteriota; class Gracilibacteria; order Peribacterales; family Peribacteraceae; genus 2-12-FULL-55-11. Next base: position 8,855 of record MFXW01000075.1, on the reverse strand, counting down.
GCCGTTCACCGTCAGACGGATCAAAGACGATGATATCTTTTGCACGTTCCTTTGGAGTGTGTGCAAGCGCGTCCTCAATGAGATCTCCATGCGGATCGACGATGCAGAGCCCTTCGCCATTGGCGATGTCCTGGCGGGACATCCAGCTGATGAGAGAGGATTTTCCGCAACCAGATTTTCCGATAACGTAATGATGGCGGGTGCGATCCCCTCCCCGGAACCGGATCGGCGTTTCCACGGCACGGTAACGGTTGTATCCGAGAAGGATGCCGTCTGTCGGCGCATCCGGCGGCGGCGGAAGCACGCGGTAGGTGATCCACTGGATGATTGGGATCTTGTTGTAGCGGCTGTCGGGGAAGTGGTAGAGACCGGCCAGCTCCTTCTCCGTCATCATGCAATCCTTGTGCAGAAAGCAGTTGATGCGGTGCTTCCAGAGCCAGTGGATGATCGGTCCATTGAGTACGTGTGGCAGGAAATCCACGAACATGCGCTTGTTCACAAGAACGTTCCCGTAGAGATCTTTGAAAGCGTTGAATGCAACCTGGATGTTATTGGTGAGTTCCACCGCCCGCTGCGTCCCCTTCGAGGCAGCCACAATGCGGATGGACGCGTGATAGAAACTCATGCCGCCTTTCTCCGCCATGCGCTTGTAGAGCTCTTCTTCAGGCTGGACCATACGGACAAACGAGTCCCCGCCTTTCGCTCCGGGCGCATTGGTGCTGGAAGACGCGAAATCAGCGAAGCCGCTCATGAGGAATCCGAGCACCGGGATGTGCGCGAAGATGCCCTCTTTCTTGCCCTTGAATCCTGAACTCGCCGCGCGCTTGGTGAGCTTGTTCCACTTCTTGCGGATTGCGGGAGTGAGGACGATCTGGATGGCTGCCACCTCGTCACGCTCCATTTTTGAAAGCACGTTGGAGAGACCATTCAGAGGATCGTCCTGCATGAGCTCGTACGTCCGCAGCGGGAACGAGAAATTCTTCTGGAACTTCAGAAAATACCCGACCAGGCTGTACCCCTTAGGGCAAATCTCAGGAGTCTTTTCGATGGTGACCTCCGCATCGGAATAGAATGCGGTAATCTGCTTCTCCACGATCGAAACGAGCCTTGGATGTGTGACGACGTAGAAACTGAGCAACCCCTTCTCCACATACATCTCGAAGCTGATGCGAATATCTCGGGTGATCCAGAAGTACATCGTCTGCCAAAAATCCAGATTGCGCACTTCCCACAGTGCGCGATACAGCTGTTCCATGACCGCCACTTTTTCCTTGAAATCTTTTTCCGTGCGCTTCTCCTGGTCGAGCTTGGTATCGGTTCGCGGAAGAATGACTTTCATCGAGACAAGGTTGCGGCTCTGAAACCATGCAAACGTGAACCGGGCCTCGTACTTGATGAACGCCCACACGAAATAGAGCGAGACCAGAAAGAATGTCTTGTCCACGGGATCTGCCCGATACCACTCCCACAGATCGATCCAGATATGGGCATTGACGATCGTGGTGGAGAGAGCCACAGCGAGCCACAGGATCGGCCAGAAGAGGACGCGGAGGACGACGAGCACAGGAGTTCATTTCATTTTATCACAAATGGACCATTTGCTCCATGGCAATAGTGAGTTCGTGAGTGGTGCGTCGTGAGATCGTGAGAAATGAATGCACGATTCACGATCTCCCCATCTCACGATTCCCGACTGTACACTCCACCACCTCCATCCGCATCTGCCTCTTGAGCCCCTTGGCTGTCGCAAAGAGAAACAGGTATTCCCCCGGCATCGAAGGAACGAAGGTGAACTGTTCTTCCGGAGACACCCAGTCCTGCATACGGACGAAACGCCCGTCGGGGTACGTAACGCCCCGGACGACAAACCACTTGTTGGCCTTGAGTACGAGCGGCGCACCCGCAGCTTTTCGATGCGGAATCCCCTGCTGGAAATGGACATCTCTGGTGAGACGCTTCTGAAATCTTGGAGCCTCTGTCACTTCCTGACCATCGGGAAGCGAGCACCCGGAAACCAGCGTCGCGTCTCCAAGCCGCTCGAACCGTGCGCGGATCACGCCTTTCGAACGCTCGGCGATCGTTATGAATGCGACGACGCTCAAATCCATATCGCGCCCGTCCACGTACGGACCGCGATCATTGATCCGCACGGTGACGCTTTTTTGATTCTCCACGTTGGTGACTTTTACGAGAGTGTTCTGGGGAAAACTCCGGTGCGCAGCCGTGATCGCATGCATATCAAACGTTTCCCCAAATGCCGTACCTTGGCCGTGAAACTCCTCGCCATAGAGACTCACTTCGTGAACTTCTTCGGAAAGCATCTGATCGAGGGAGTGCATGAGGGAGAGGAGATTATCCGATGAAACGATTGCCGATAGTGCTGACCCCGTAGCGGAAGATCGCGATCTTCCGCTGCTCATGACAGGATATTTTTCCATCAATCCCGGCAAATGTTCCCGCTGCATCTCGGGAAGCTCCGCAACATTGCGCGTTCGGTACAACCACAGCAACGCATCCTCAAGTATCAGCGGATCGTCGGGATGGAATGCACCGTCACCGGGACTCTTCGAGGAAGAATCTCCATCGAGCAGACCGCGGTTTTTTGCATAGGTGATTTCCAGGAACCCTCTATCCCCTTTTTGAACGTCCAAAAAAGGCTCCTCGCGCGTTTCGTACGCAGCACGGTTTATGCTCTGCCAAAGCAGAAGAAATCCATCGCGTCGCGTAATGAGCTCCGCCGCATGTGCTTGCGGAATTCCGAGGATACACACGATAAAAATCGCGAGGAGATGTTTCACGGGAAAATGGTCTCAGAAAAGAGGTGAATAATCCATTGCGGGAGATGTGTGAAATTGTATGGCAAAACCGCAGGCAGAAAGCCTGCTCCAAAGTGCATAAGTGCATGAAAATCGGGAGCAGCCTTTCTGGCTGCGGTTGATGTATGATCACAGAGCCTTCCATCCCTCCGCCCGCACAATCCGGTACGCCTTCGCTCTCTCTTCTCTCCGCAGACTCTGCAATGTTTCCGGACCCACCGATCCCGCTCCATCGTCACTCAAACTGTCGACAATGCCAGATGCCACCTGATAATCGAAGACTGCTGATCGCGTGAGTGCACCAAAATTACCGTTGATCTTCTCTTCAGGAAAATACCCGCGCTCCGCAAGTAAATGCTGGAGCAAACGAACGCGCTGACCTGTGTGTCCTTCCGCAAGGAACATATCGAGTGTCTTTCCTCCATCGATCAACTGCTGTTCTACAGCATGAATAGTCGAGTATTTATCCGCACGAACAGCGACAAGCCGGCGATTCCACTCAGCTTCGAGTGCACGTCTGGTGAGAGGCCCGATGCGTCCGGCACCGGGATCAATTGCCGTACCTACGAGCCCCTTCTCCTGCTGGAACCGGAGGATCGCACTATGGAGCGCGAGGGAATATGCGCCGTCTGTTCGTCCGTCGTAGTATCCGAGGAACCGGAGGATGCGCTGTGCTTGCGCAATCGTATCTTCGCTGCCGCCTTTCTCGACGATGCCATGGATCGGCAGCTCCGCCTCGCTGCGGCGCGATGCCGCAAGAAGAAAGGAAGCCGAGCGCTCTGTAAGTCGGTCAGACGGTTCCTCAAGTTCAAAATCGTTGAGGAAGCGCTTCATGGCTTCCTGTGTCTCGGGACCGAAATATCCCGATGACACGTGATCGAAGTATCCGGCGCTTCTGAGGTGATCTTGGAGAATCGCCGAGGAAAGATTGCGGTCACCAAGCTTCGGACTAAGTGCAAGCAGATTTTCCGTTTGCACGCCGAATGGCGAGAGCCGTTCCATCGGAGCCCGCAGACGCGCGAGATCAAAATCATTTTCAGGCTGCCGCGATCCGAGCGGATACACGGTGCCACGGATGTGCTGGACACCGAATGCAAGTGCGCGCGCAAGCCCTTCTTCTCCGCTTCCCACCCAGACATCCAAGCGATGTGCGCCGGAATGCAGGACTTGGATCGCGCCTCCTCGATCATGAACGGTCAGTGTCCCGAGTCTCGGGAGTTTAACGCGCGTGCCGAATGCGTACGACTGAGGCGCGGCGAGCATGCCCGGGTACACTGCAGTTCCATCCGCCGCCGTGTGTCCTTCACCGTTGAGAATTTTGTCGGCTTCGTATCCGCCGCGCACGTAGCAGCATTGCCCAGGGAGCGGCGAGTAGTACGCCGTGAGGACAAACTCCTGTTCGTAGGGCATCGCGGGATCGATGCCAGTGACATTTGTCGGGGCAAACAAGGCCAGAAGCGTGATGGTTGCGCGAATGCGCAGAGGAAGTTTGTGTTTCATGTTTTCGAATCATTATAGCAAATTTTGAGGAGGTGGTCTGTAAGGTTTGGTTTACTCAACAATAATCTCCTCCTCCACCCGCATCCCAAACCGTCCCGGAAAATACACTCCCGGCTCAATCGTGATGATCTCGCCTTTCACTAATTTCCGATCCGGAGCTTTCTGCGAAAGTGTCGGACCCTCATGAATTTCGAGCCCCACCCCATGCCCGAGCGCATGGCAGAAAAATTCTTCGTACCCATATTTTTTCAATACTTCTCGAGCGACAGAATCCAAATATCGAACCGAGACTCCGGGCTTGATATTGGCAATCGCCGCATCCTTTGCTTCACAGATCGCCGTGAAGACACGATCCTGGAGCGGCGTCGGTTTTCCCGTGAAAAAGACCGCGCTCTGATCCGCGCAGAATCCGCGATACTTTGCGCCACAGTCGATCTGGACGATGTGCCCTTTCTTGAGCGTGCGACTTCCGGGTTTGTGATGCGGACTGCTCGTGTGTGTGCCGAAAGCGACGATCGGATCAAACGACAGTCCTTCCGCGCCAAGCTCTCTCGCCCAGACCTGCAGCTGCCATGCAAGATCGATCTCGCGAATCGGACGCTTGAGAAGAGAAGGAACGCGGCGAATCATCTCGCGAGTGATCCGCTGCGCACGACGAAAAGCAGCAATCTCTTTGGAATCTTTGCTCCGACGGAACTCCGCAATAATACCCGATGTGTGAACAAATTTTGTATTCTTAAATTTGCTCTTCCATCTGCGGAATCGCTCTACCGAGAGCCCTTCATCCTCTATCCCGCATGTCCGCATGCGCTTCATCGCTTCTCCGATCTCCGCACTATCACGAACCTGTATCCCCCGATAAACCCTACGGGAAGCCGTTTCGAGATAACGACCGTCCGTGAAGAGCCTCATGCATTTTGGCTCAATAAGCAGCAATGCTGAGCTCATATCCACGCCCGTCAAAAACCGGATATTCACGAGATGCGTAACGAGAAACGCGGAGGTGCCTGCCGCATCGAGAATCGCCGAATGGCGTCTGGGGCGCATGTTGGAGGAAGCGTATAACAATTGATTCAAACCCCAAAATCTGCTATCATTATGGGAATGCTCAAATTCTTCCTCACGACACACCGGATCCGCCATGTGACGCGCCGTATCGGCAAGATCGCCTCATCCTGTGCGATCTTGTTCGGCATCAGTCTCCTCACGCTCGCTCATGCATCCGTTTTCTGTCCGGGGGGAACCTGCGGCGGCATTAACACCGGTGTGGCAGGCGCCGCAACGAGCATTGGGATACCAACCACCGATCCCGGAATCACTATTTTGAACATCATAACGACCGTTAGACTGTACGTGACCATTCTGGCGATTGCGGTGATCATCATCGCCGGCTTCTACCTCATCCTCGGCCTGGGGAACGACAGCTCGAAGGACACTGCGAAGAAGATCATCATGTACACGGCAATCGGCATCGTCATCATCAATCTTGCAGAAACCATTGTCGCCTTCTTCAGAGATCTCACAACCGGAACCAGTAGCGGAATATTTATTGCAGTCATTCAAAGTATTCTCAACGTCATCACGAGTTACGTCGGCATTATAGCAGTGGCAGTCATTATCATCGCCGGTTTCTATCTCATCCTCGGTCTCGGCAACGACACCTCGAAAGATACGGCGAGGAAAATCGTGCTCTACACGGCAATCGGCATCGTCCTCATTCTACTGGCAAACGTGATCGTCGCCTTCTTCCAGGGTCTTCCGACCGGAACGGATACGAGCGGTATCTACGGTTCGATCCTCACAATTCTCACCACCTTCCTCAGTTTCGTCGGCATCATTGCCGTCGTGGTGATCGTGATCGCCGGCATCATGCTCCTCATCAGTGGTGGCGACGAAGGACGCAAAGACACCGCGAAGAAAATCATCATGTACGCCATCATCGGTCTGATCATCATCGCGCTTGCTTCGACGATCGTTCGCTTCGTCGCAAGTCTCGTCTAATCCCTCCGCCTACCGTGTCCGCGCGCTCCCCTTTCCTCCGGCAGCTCACGGTCCTCACGGTGCTTATCGGCGGGATCGCTCTTGGCATGCAGATGGTGGAAGCGCAGGGCACCGCCACGACCGAGGAGATTGCACTGCCACAGGGATCTGTCTTTGAAATTCTCGCACAGGAAGGAACTCCGCAAACGCAGTACGCCTGGGTGCTTTCTCTGGAACGCACCTTTCTGCAGGCGGCAAGAGGCAGAGCATTTCGGACGCGCTTTACTGCTCCCGGTCGCTATCTTCTGAGCGCAGAAATCGTTCCTCCCGGGGGCAAAAGCATCCGGAGATCCTTTGCTATCACGGTCGGAGGGGAGCCTGAAACGTTATCCGCATCCGGAAACATTCTGGAAACCGTTCCTCCGAATAGCAACGGTGCGATCGTACTCGGTGAAGGGCGGCAGCTTGTGCGCATCCGTCCGACGCCCGGAATGCTTCAGAGCATCACACTCGATGCCGATCTTTCCACAGATGAAAATGGTGACGGTGATACGGAGAATGATCCGAGCGCCGGGGGAACCTTCCTCGCAAGTGAGAGCCTCCCGCTCACTCTCTGGATCACGAGAGATCCGCCGGTATCCTTCGCCGTCGCAGGCACACAAGCGGATGGCATGCCTTTTCTGCGCCAGTTCACGGCGAGCGTTCGTTCGTCGCCTGTGCCCTCCTCCCCCGATCCGGAGCCCGTCCCTGTAACCGGCGGGATCGCCGTGATAGAGGAACACGACGGTAGCCTGCGTTTTCGCGTCAGTGATCTGCCCACGATGCAGACGCCGATACTCCCTGTCTGGGATTTTGGCGATGGAAGCCAGAGCATGCTCATGGAACCGGTGCACAGCTTCGCGTCCTCGGGAAGCTACATCGTCCGTGTGCGCGTGAAAGATCTTCGCAACGGTATCGATATCCGCGACCTCACGCAGACCGTGACGGTGAAAGCTCCAGAACTCATGCCGGATCCAGGAAAACCCATTCCCAAGCCGGAGAAACCCACACCAGAGGGGACACCTTCCGCAACATCTTCTCTCTTCCCGTGGCTCCTGAAGATCCTCGCAGGACTCGTGGCGGCTGCTATCATCGGCGGCACAGTCACCATCGTCACGCTCAAACTCCGGAAGGGAAAATCACTCGCGGAGCATCTGGAGGAAGCCGACAAAAAAATGGCGATTGGAAAGGAAAGCACGGGATCAATTGCTGCCGCTCCGGCTCCGATGAGCTTGCCCGAGGTGATGGATGACGAACCAAAGAAACCCGTTGCACCGCCGCTCGTGTCCCCGGCTGCACCGGGTCCTGTCCCAAGCTGGCTGCAGGATACTCCGCAAACGCCGAGGTCTTCTTCTGTAATACCTCTCCCCGCACAGACTCCTGCTCCGGCACCCAAACCGGTGACACAACCAACGCCAGCGACGACTCCGAAGCCGGCTACAACTCCCGCGCCGACACCATCTCCTGCGCCCGTAAAAGAATCCACATCTCCCTTCAGCGACGCGACGATGCCCGACTGGCTGACACCGAATGCGGAAAAGAAAACCACGCTACCGATGACGCCTTCTGCTGTGGCAGCTCCATCCCCGGCACCTGTGCCGATCAAAGAACCTGTGACTCCTCTGAAACTCGAAACTGCTCCAGAGCAGACTCCGAAGACTCCTCCACCTCCAGCACCTGTTACACCCCCTGCCCCAACCACCGCTCCTGCAGCAATTGCACCGGCTCCTTCCATTGATGGTGCACTTCCTACGTGGCTGCAGCCCAATAGAACGGCGCCGATGCCGACAAAGCCTTCAGCACCTACTCCCGCTCCCGCACCAGAAAAAACAGAATTACCGGCAGCAGTCGTTGCTCCGGAAAATGCACTGCAGCAAACACGTGTCGTTGCGACAAATAACGCTCCTCTGACTCTCGCAGCAAAACCGACTGCTCCCGAATCTTCAGAAAATACAGGAGCACTACCCGCGTGGCTGCAACCGCAAACTCCGAAACCAGAGACTTCCACTCCCAAACCCAAAACTCCGGCTCCTGCAAAGCTTGTACCCGTTACCTCTCCAGATCCTGCACCTGCTCCTGTCCAAACTTCGAAAGGCGCAACGAAGCAGGCAATTCCGCCCTCTGCCACGCCCACAGTCCTCAGTGACAAAGAACGCGAACGCCGTCGTCTGAAGCGCCAGCGGTACCGCCAGAATAAGCAGCGAAGAGAAGATACTTCCACAGCAACACCATCTCCTGCGAGTGCTTCTGCTTATCAGACTCCGACATCCGATCCGAAGCCCAATCCCGATGATGCACCCGTAGCATTTATCCGTGCTGAGAGCATCGAAAAGAATCCTCATCCGAACCCCGACCCAAACCCTCAATAGACGTCTTTGCAGCTTCTCTATGGCAAATGTGCTGCTTTGATTCGATCCCAAGGAAATTGCATCAAGAATCTCCGTGGTCGAACCCTCTCTGCTCAAACAGAAGCCAAAAAGAAAGGGCTTGATGTCAAAATTCACTATTGATGGGGCGAGC
>MFXW01000074.1 GCA_001787585.1 Candidatus Peribacteria bacterium RIFCSPHIGHO2_02_FULL_53_20 | reverse complement strand
CTCCATGCGTCAGCATCAATATCCTGCTTTCATTTCCCCTCACAAAACCCCGTCAATAGATTCTAACCTTGTCCCAAAGCCACGATCATAGAAGGGGTAATTAGATGCGCAAGCGATAATAGAGTTTTTGCCTTCTTATAAAACAGGGTTCGGTCGCATTGGAAAAGCGCCGTGACGCATCCAGCGAAGGGAGCGCAAGAAAACGCGCTGTTTGAGCGACGAGCCGCAGCGAGAAGCGAGTTCGCGTTTTCCGCTCCCTTCGCGCCAGATGCGTAGGCGCTTTTCCATCTGCGACCGATGTTTCTTTCTCCACTTTCTTTGCGCCAAAGAAAGTGGAAACCATGCAAAGCAACCGATGGTATATGTGTAATCACAGCAAAACCATCGAAAGCTCAGCGGAAGATCGGTAGAATACACGAGTGAACGCCGATCCCATCCTCTCCCCTCTCAATGACTCGCAGCGCGCTGCCGTGCTGCAAACGGAGGGTCCGTTGTTCATCTTAGCCGGAGCGGGATCAGGAAAAACCCGTGCCCTCACGCACCGCATCGCGTATTTAATACAACGCGGTGTAGAGCCATGGCAGATCCTCGCGGTGACATTCACCAATAAAGCGGCGAATGAAATGAAGGAGCGAGTAAAGAACCTGCTCAGTATTACGACTTCGGACGAAATAGCACCCTTCGACTACGCTCAGGGTGACAGGCAATCGCGATTGCCTGTCATGGGAACATTCCACAGTGTGTGTGCGAGAATTCTCCGCAGAGACATTGAACATCTCGGCCGCGAGCGGAGTTTTGTGATCTATGATGCAGATGATCAGGAAAAACTGGTGAAAGAATTGCTGAAGGAAATGAAAATCGATGAAACGGATCTGAAAGCTCGCGCCGCACTCGGCTATATCGGGCGATTCAAATCCGAAGCGGTAAGCCCGGCAGAAGCGAAACTTCAGGCAACCAGTGCCAAGATGCAGCTCGTGATCGACGTGTACGCGCGGTACGAGAAAGCGCTGCACACAAATAATGCGCTGGATTTTGATGACCTGATGCTCGAAACCGTCCGACTCTTCCATGAAATCCCGAAGGTGCTGGAACGGTATCAGCGCACGTGGAAATACCTGCATGTTGACGAGTACCAAGACACGAACCATGCGCAGTATCTCTTCGTGACACAGCTTGCAGCCGCTCATAAAAATCTCTGCGTCATCGGTGATCCCGACCAGTCGATCTATTCCTTCCGCGGCGCGGATATCCGAAACATCCTGGAATTCAAGAAAGATTATCCGGATGCCACTCAGCACACGCTCGACCGGAATTATCGATCGACCCAGATGATTCTCACTGCGGCCGATGCCGTGATCGCGGCAAATCCCAACCGCCCCGAGAAGAAAATGTGGACCGACCGCACCGAAGGCCCGAAGGTGATCGTCAATGAAGTGCATGACGAACGCAGCGAAGCGGAAGATGCGGTGCGCACGGCACTCAAGCACCGAGGCGTTGGCATGACTCTCAATCATCAAGTGATTCTGTACCGCACGAACGCTCAGTCCCGCCTCTTTGAAGAAGCCTGCATGCGCGCAGCCATCCCCTACCGCATCATCGGCGGGACGAAGTTCTATCTCCGCCGCGAGATCAAAGATGTCCTCGCGTATCTGCACGTGATTCTGAATCCTGAAGACTCCCTATCACTGCTGCGAATCCTCAATGTCCCCAGCCGCAAAATTGGTGAGACGACCCTCTCACATTTGCAGGCATTTTGCTCCGCGCAATCGATCATCCTCTGGGAAGCATTGCAGCGCGCAGAAGAAATTCCGGCACTCGCGGAAGCGACAGGACTTCGACTGAAGAAGTTTGCAGATTTGATCATCGAAGCCAAACGCAAAGCAGAAAGAATGCCCGTGACTGATCTCACGCGCTGGCTTCTCGATGCCATAGGGATGGAAAAGTGGATCCGTGATGATACGGATGAAGGTGAAGACCGCTGGGGCAACATCGAAGAATTGCTCTCGGTCATGCGCAAATACGACCAGCTCGATCCGCAGACATCGCTCCTCAGCTTCCTCGAGGAAGCGAGCCTCGTTTCGGAAGTGGATAAACTCAATGACACGAAAGACGACGCGCTCACGTTGATGACGCTCCATCTCTGCAAAGGACTCGAGTTCGAAGCAGTGACCATTGCCGGCTGCGAAGAAGGAATCTTCCCCCACAGTTCTTCGATGTTTGATCCGGAGCAACTCGAAGAGGAACGTCGGATTATGTACGTCGGGATGACGCGGGCAAAAACACATCTTCGGCTTCTTCTTGCTCGCAGTCGCATGCTTTGGGGCGAAACGCGCGCCAATGCCGGAAGCCGTTTCCTCGATGATCTCCCGGAGAGTGTCACCGAGCGCCGCAGTGACGACATTCTGAGCGCCTTTGCCTGGGCATCGAAAAAAATGATCAGCGAAGAGTCGCGGAAATCGTCTCTCCAACCATTCCGCCAGGAAGAAGTGAGCGTGGAGTTCAATCAAGATCTTTCCTTTACATCAGAGAATGACAACCAAGATGCCTTCGATATCGGCAACCGCGTGCACCATCCCACCTTCGGCGCGGGTACCGTTACCGCATTGCGCGGAGACATCGCAACGGTGTGGTTTGATTCGGGACAGGAGAAGACGCTGGCGCTGAGTATTGCGCCGTTGAAGAAATTGTGACCTCGCTTCCGCCTCTTCGCCCCCACCCCTAACCCCTCCTCCACAGGAGGAGGGGGATGTGTGTGTTTTGTATGCATGCAACAAGGAAAGACAATTGCTTCTTCACTCTGGAAACAGAGCTCCCCTTCCTCCCGTGGAGGAAGGGGTCGGGGGATGGGGGGAAGCTAATACGAATAGTACGTCCCCCTTGCTACCGGTCCCTCAAATCCCACCCAATCAAACGTCGTCGTCCCGTCTGTCCATTGGATAGATCCTGCGGAGGAAGACGTGCCTGGTTCATTGAGACTGAGTTGCAATGACGCACGGGGGGCAGTGCTTGGCACGGTGACATCAGCAAGAAGTGTAAGGATGCGGGAGCTGCTCGTGAGCGAACCGAATGAAGCCGAAAGTGGACACGTGATCGTGGAAGAGGAAATCGTGCAACTTGCCCGGTCGCTGCTGCCGTCCGCGACGATCTGGACATCACTGAGTGTCACTCCGCCGACATGGGAAAGCGTGAATGTGAGCTGCGCGAGCCGAAGATCCGCGCCCCCATCATTGCGCACGCCGATGAACCGGAATCTGCCGATCTCGCGGTCGCTTCCTGAAAGCAGTGGCTCATTGACGGCTCCTGCATTGATGATGCCTGTGATCATCGACCGTGCAGTCTGGTGCATGCCAAAAGTACCGGTGAGCGATTGTGCGTATGTCCGGTTACTCCAGCCACCGACTCCAGCAACGGCGATCGAGTCGATCTGCAGAAGCTCTGCGCTCACGCCACCGGCATCGCGGTTCTTGAGCTGCGCCCGCACGTAGAAGGAGTACTCGCTGCGCTGTGGAATCGTGAGCTTTCTGGTTTTGATATTGAGAAGGTACGTCTTTCCTCCGCTCACGCTGGAATCAAGGCGAGCAGATCCCAGAAGTCCACCGTCATGATCGTAGATGAGCAAATGATCGACGGACGTGACGGCATTCTCGAGTGTGACCGTGACCGTCTCGATCCTGAGCGGCTCGGCATTGTTAAATACCTTTACCGAACCGAGTACGGGGGATGCATCCCCCAGAAGCGCAATGCGACCACCGAGGGAGACATCGCTATCCGGATCGTACGAAGAGGCAGGGAACGCGGACGAAACGGACGATGCGGAAGAGGAAGCGGAGGAGATACGAGGAGGGCGCACAGGTTTGCGCACGGTCGCGCGAATAGTCCTTCGCGAAAGTCGCATATAGAGCGGCTGCCGGTAATAAGCGGAATTCACGCGATCCACCGTCCGCGCATGGGCGGGAAAAGCTGCAAGAACGGTCGCGGCAATTGTCGCGATTGAGAGGAAACGGTGGAACATCGTGTGTGGCATAGACAGAGACAGAATAGCGGAAGGTGCAGAGGAGAGGCCGAAGGATGGGGAGAAATCTTACGAGAATGCTTAGCGTTGCTTTGGCAAGAAGTGGGTGCCAATCGCTTCGCCATGGAGAAGAATGCGCGAAGCCACGTTGCGTATGTTAGCGCCGGCAATCACGACATCGATCCCATGATCTGCAAGATCTGCGGCCGTTTGGCATTTATTTCTCATGCCCCCCTTGCCGTTTCCTGAAGTACTCTCTCCCACCCAATTTTTCCATTGTTCGTCACCATGCTCAACGACTGCAATACGAGAACGTGGATCTTTTATATTGCGCCTGACACCGTTCGTCTTGGACAGAAAGAGCACCTCATTTGCATGAATCAATTCAGCGACTTCCTGAGCAAGATGGTCGTTATCTCTAAAACCGGCTATTTCATCATCTGCCGTAAAATCATTTTCATTCACGACAAGAATTGTCTTTCGTTTTGCTGTTAAACTTCTTTGCCATACTTCATTTACTTGTTTACGCCTTTTACGACTATCAAAGTCATCCCACGTTACGAGTCCTTGAGCAACAGATATGCCGTGCTTCTGAAATGCTTTAGCATATGCAGCCATTAACTTAGGCTGCCCGACTGACGCAAAAAATTTCTTGTCTGCAACAGTTTCCGCTGGATGTTTTGTTGCTCCTTGGTCGAGACGACCATATTGCATAGCACCCGATGAAACGAGAATGAGACCACTGACCTGCTGGCGAATTTCTGCCATTTGCGCGGCAAGAGCTTCGATGACTTTTGGCGTTATGGAATCTGTTCCTATCTTGATGACAGCCCGTTCAGGAATGCGATGTGAAGTATTCATAATGCACAAGGGAAAATGGGATATGGAAAAGCTTCCTTCCGATCTACTGGGGAAGGACCTCTGCCGTATCGATATCTATCAGATCATCAGGCAGCCAGGCACCTTCCCGCTCGCGGCGGGGTGAAGGGCACCGGCAGTGTTGCCTGAAGAATCATTGAGACTAATGTATCAGGAAATTGGGTAAATGCAAGGATCGAGAACGGCTCCTAACGACGATTCCCTACGACAATCTGCATTTTGCTGAGAAATCCATCGCGCCCGTCGTTCAGCAACCGCTGAACGAAACCTTGTAATTCCAGGGACGTGTGAAAACGAGTTCCATCAATATGGATCCCCTCTTTGGAGTGTCCTGTTGGAAAGAGCACAGCACAAGCTTCTGTGAGATCCGTGACGACATTGTCTGTAGCGGGTTCAGCTGTGAGAGTTACCATAGGAAAATGGGAAAAAGGAAGAAAAGAAATAAGAATCAATGCCAGACTGTCCAACCACCTCCCGCAGTGCGACGGTGCAACGGCATGTTGGGGGAAGGAGCAGATGCATCTGGAGGAGGGTTCGCAACAACATCGACGTATGCATCATGCACGGTAGGTGTATCGGGGGATGCTGCAGTTACGGGAGCCTCAGGAACATGTTCTGTCATCTCTGGGGCCGGTAGTGTGTCGTGGTCTGCCATGGGTAAAGGAAGAAGTAAGGAGAATAAAAAAAATACCTTCCGGCTGGGAAGGCGCTTGGTGACGATTCTTGGTCTTTCAGTCACGTAGCAAAACGCCTTCCGCACTAAAGTACGTAAACCAGAAGGCGCCGTAGCTGAGAGTTATAGAGGACATGAACGTCACGATCGTAGTGCAAAATAGGGCAAAGTCAAGAATACTGCTCCTATGTCTGAAGTCGCTTCATTTCTCCGGCTCTGCGGCATCCGCCTCAATACCGATCTCGGGCAACATTTTCTTATTGATGCGGACGTGCTTCAAAGCATCATCGAAGCAGCGGGTATCGAACCCCCAGACCGCATCGTTGAAATTGGTCCGGGTATCGGCGTGCTCACGGTAGAACTTCTGAAACGCGCAAACCACGTCACAGCAATAGAACTCGATGACCGCATGATTCCCTTACTCAAAACATTTACTTCTGAGAAGCTGAGCAGCCAAGAAGCTGAGAAGCTCGTCATTATCCAAGGCAACGCCCTCCACACTCCAATGCCCTCAGAGGAGTACCGCATCGTCGCCAACATTCCCTACCACATCACCTCCCCTCTTCTGCGTCATGTATTCCTGGAATCAATCGTGCATCCGAAGTCATTGACGCTCCTCATTCAACGCGAAGTCGCAGAAAAGATTTGCGACAAAGAAGACCGCGGACTTCTCACGATTCTCGTCGGACTTTTTGGAACACCGAAGATCGTTCGCACAGTTTCTCCTCAATGTTTCCTTCCACCACCAGCCGTAGACTCCGCAGTGCTCCAAATCCAGTGCTTTGAAAAACCCTTGGCTAATCTTGTGACCATCGAAGAAGTATTCCGCCTGGTGAAGATCGCTTTCAGCCAGAAACGCAAAATGCTCCGGAATACCTTCGGTCCGTTCCCTGAGCTCATGGAACGTCTTTCTTCGCTACAGATAGACGAAAAACGAAGACCACAGACTTTAAGTGTGAAGGAGTGGATCGCGCTGGCGAAGATGAAGGAAAAGAATTAAAAGGTGCGCCCCTCCCGCATCGCCTCTTTCTTCATCGGCACATTTCTGTTCGCAACATTCCTCCTGCAGTGGTGGCAGCTGCCCGCGTACCCGATATGGATATGGACGTTCCTCGGTCTCCTTGGTTTCCTTGGTCTCCTCGGCGCCATCAAACACAACAAGCCAATCACAATGATGTTCACGATATCTCTCAGCATCGCCCTCGCGCTTTGGACTGTCGCTCATGCAACGCGAAGCCTCCAATCCCAAACCATCCCCTCCTACGCCTCCCAAAAAATCACCCTCCTCGGCACCGTCACAGGCGACCCCGCCGGCAAACCCCCATCCGCTCTCTACCCGCTAGCAGTCAACCTCATTGATCAATCCGGAACGCTGATCCCTGTCACCGGCTCCGTCCTCATCGAAGACTTCGGCGGCTGGCCCGAGTATAGAATCGGCGATCAGATACGCGCTGAAGGAATGCTGGAGCTTCCAAAAAATTCAGAAGACTTCAACTACACGCATTACTTGCGACTTCAGGGAATAACAATGATTCTTAAACGTGCAAAAATCACATCTGCCCCTACGCCCAATGCCCTACGCCCTACCATCCATCTCCGCCGCACTCTCCAATCCACCCGCCTCTGGTTCGAATCCCGCATCAATCGCCTCTTCCCCGAACCCGAAGCCGCATTGATCACCGGGCTCCTCACCGGCGAACGCCGCGGATTTTCGAAGAGACTGCTCGATGACTTCGCTGCGACCGGCCTCACACATCTTGTGGCGATCTCGGGAACGAACGTCACGATCATCATAGGAATCCTCGGAGGACTCCTCTTCTGGCTCCCGCTCAAGTGGCGGTTTTTTCCTCAGATCATAGCAATCATCCTCTTCACGCTCTTCGTCGGAGCCTCGGCATCTGTCGTGCGCGCAGGCGTAATGGGCATCCTCGGAGTACTCGCCTTACAACTCGGGCGCATCCGCGACACGCGTCTCGCAATTCTCTGGACGGCATTTTTCATGACGCTCTTCAAACCCGAACAACTCTGGTGGGATGCAGGGTTTCAACTTTCCTTCGCTGCAGTGATTGGCGTAACCGAAATCGGCCCACGATTACAACGGGCATTTGCAAAAGTTCCGGAAACCCTGGGCTTAAGAGACAGTCTCGCGGCAACGCTCGCGGCACAAATCACGACGCTTCCCGTGAGTATCCTCACTTTCGGTCAAGTGTCGCTGATCGCGCCTTTAAGCAATATCCTCGCGGCGCCGATGGTTCCGATTGCGATGCTTCTGGGATTTCTCGGAACGATGATGAGTGTTGTTTGGTTTCCTTTGGGACAACTTGTAGGGTTCGCGGGATACGGAGCGGCGGAATGGATAACGGAAACGGCGAGGATTTTGGCGAAAGTGCCATATGCGGTGGTGGGGTTGTAAAAACGTCCCCTATCCCTCGTATCTCCCCCACCCCTAACCCCTCCTCCACGGGAGGAGGGGGATGTTTGTGTTTTGTTTGCATGCCACAAGGAAATATCATACTTATTCACTCGTGTAACAGAGCTCCCCTTCCCCTGTGGGGGAAGGGGTCGGGGGATGGGGGAATCACCACCGATACACCCGTACCGCCCTCTCTCCTCCCATCCACGGCACTTTCACTTCCTTCTCCGGCTGCTTTCCGGGAATGCGAAAGACATAGGCAACGACGCGAGTGCCGGGACGGAGTTCCTTGTCGAATTTTTCTTTGAGCTTCTCCATCAGACTCGGAATGAGATACAGAAACACACAGTCGGCATCGCGGAGATCACAGCGAAGAATATTTTGGAAACGCAGCGTCACCTGCTGCCGGGATTTCCAGATACAAAGTCGCCCGAACACCCACACGGTGGGAATCAGTTCGCAGCCGATAGCCGAAATTCTTGATTCTGCGCGCTTTGCGGCAATCAATAATCTCGCATCCCCTGCTCCGAGATCGTAGACGCAATCGCCTGGCCGGAGGTGTGCGAGAGCAACCATCTCTTTCACCACTGCATGGGGAGTCGGAATGTAGACCACCGGCACCCAGAGGTGCGCGATGAAGGTAACCGCAATGAGAGCGGTCATCAGGACGATGCCGACGAGGGCGAGATCGGTGAGTACGGGGAAAGCCTACCCGTCTTGCGACAGGCAGGCATCCCAATTCAAATGGCGCTTGATGCTCTCTGATAGCGATTACGCTGCCATGGACTCGTCGCCAGCAGACCCTGCACCCGCAGACTCTGCGCCGGCTGCTACCACGTTGGTAGCCTTCGGACCCTTTTCACCTTGCTCGATATCAAATTGGACGGCCTGGCCCTCCTGGAGATTGTCGAACTGGCCATTGCAGGCGCTGTGATGGAAAAAGACATCGTCTGATCCGTCGACGGTGATAAATCCGAATCCCTTATCGGTCTTCTTTTTGATAATACCTGTAGCCATGTCTGTAAGGAGTAGAAAAAATAAAAGTGTCTAAAAGACGAGTGATCGTAGCACGAATGCGCAGGGTATAGATAGCCTGCACAATGAAGTTTCTCAGGATAATTTTTCGGGAAAGCGGTACAATTCATCCTATGCATATCCTCGCGCTCGAGACAAACCTGGGAAAACTCAAGAAGCAGTTCCTGGCAGAGGGGGAAGAAGAGCTCCTCAGCACCACACGGCACATCTTCGCGTTCCTGATACCGATATTCTGGAGTTCGCTCCTGACGATATTCCTCCTGAGTGCCGGCATCGCCGCGATCGCGACGGGAATCGTCGCAGCGCCTCTCGCATCGCTCTTCCTACTCGCATGGCTCCTCTTCTTCCTCTACCAGATCGCCGCCACGGTCATCCATTGGCGATACCATTTTCTCGTGGTGACGACAGAGAAAGTTGTCGTCATCAAGCATCGCTCGTTTTTCTATCAGGACATTTTCCCGTTGCATCTCGAGAATATCATCAGTACCCGGAGCGAATCGCAGTTTTTCGGCATCGGCAACTGCGGCACCATCCAACTGACGCTCGAGCAGAAAAAAGAATTGGGCTCCAGTCAGGAGGTCATTGTCGATTACCTCCCTCGTCCCTCCGTCGTCGCGGGCGTCATCGAGAACGCCATCGTGCTCAAAAAACAACGCGTCCCGGTCGATCAGGGGCCGCAGGATCAGGCGCAGAAAATAGAGGACGTGCGGGAGAAGACGGAGGAAGAGACAAAGGAGAAAGCATAGGGTGGAGTGCGTTCATCGGCGCTACTTTTAAACTATGGAGATGGTACAATTTTTCCATGAAGAGTACTCGCATGGAGGCATTCAGCGACGGCGTCATTGCCATCCTCATCACCATCATGGTGCTGGAGTTCAATATTCCTCAGGGAAATGATCTTGCAGCATTAGTGCCGATCTTACCGCTCTTTCTCGCGTACATACTGAGCTTCGTATACCTCGCAATCTACTGGAACAATCATCACCATCTGATGCAGGTGACCGATCACGTGGATGGGCGCATTCTCTGGGCGAACATGCATCTCCTCTTCTGGCTTTCACTCGTACCGTTCACGACGGCATGGATGGCCGAGACACACTTCGCCATGATCCCAACCGCGTTGTATGGCTTGATTCTCCTGCTCGCCGCGCTCGGCTATTCCTTTCTGGTCATGGCCATCACCGCACACGGTGATGCCAACCATCTCCTGCGGAAAGCCATCGGACGTGACAAGAAAGGGAAGATTTCCCTCCTGATCTATGTGCTTGCCGTTGCGCTCGCGGCTGTCCATCAGTGGATCTCCCTGAGTCTGTACGCACTCGTAGCCATTATATGGCTCATTCCTGATCGCAGAATTGAGAAAGTGCTTGGTCACTGATCACAGAATCTCGTCGCCACGGCAAATCCGAGAAAAAGCTGCAACACCCTTGCCGCATTGCTATACTGCCGCAGCGATCTTTTTGAACATTCTACGGCCCCATCGTCTAACGGTTAGGACAGCGGGTTTTCAATCCGTTAACCAGAGTTCGACTCTCTGTGGGGCTGCCACTCGACTCGCCCTCGTTCCTGCGGGAACTCAGGATCGCTCGTGGCCTTCGGCCAACGTACACGCGAGGCGAGTGCCCCGAGCAAACGAGCGTAGCGAGTGAGCCGATGGGCTATACTTCCAGACTATGCCCTTTTATTTTTACCTTGCACGTTGTTCGGACGGTTCACTCTACACAGGATCGTGTAACGATCTAAGGGCACGAGAAGCACGGCATAATGAAGGAAAAGGTGCTGCCTACACACAACATCGAAGACCTGTTCGCATTGTATACTTCGAAAAATTTCCAACACATCTCGAAGCTCGTAGACGAGAAGCGCAAGTGAAACCGTGGAATAGAATGAAAAAGGAAAATCTTGCGCAAGGAAGACACCCGACGAAGGGATAGCAGTATTCTCTATCATCTGGATGCCAACTCCTCTATCCTCAGGAGCTGTAATAGAGGCGAGAGGCAAACGTCATAGAGAAGAGTCCCCCAGCCCCATCCTTCTCCCGCATTCCGATCATCCATACAACAAGTATTTCCGCGCCCGATGCCATAGCCCTCAAGCTGAAGGTTTTGGCCAGGAAAACGGAAAGTGTCCGACGCAAGCTCGCGGTAACGGCGAAAAAACTTCGCATCAAAGCTGCTGAGCTCGCCGTGACTGCCAGGGAAAAGGAGGATGTCCGGCGGAAGCTCCTGGTAACGGCAAAGGAACTCAAACGAAAAGCCAAAAACCTCGCGGTGACCGCAAGGGAAAAGGAAGATGTCCGGCGCAAGCTTGTAGTGACGGCAGAAAAACTCCGCATCAAAGCTGCTGAGCTCGCCGTGACTGCCAAGGAAAAGGAAAATACCAAGCGCAAACTGGTAGTAACGGCAAAGGAGCTCAAACGGAAAGCCCAAAACCTCGCGGTGACCGCCAAGGAAAAGGAAAGTATCAGACGCAAGCTGGTCATAACGGCAAAGGAACTCAAACTATCGCGCTTAACACTTGAAAAGAAGGTGCTGGAACGCACCAAAGATCTGGAGCAAGCCAGGGTAAAAGGCGAGGCGATATTGGCAAGTATTGGGGATGGAATCGTTGTCGCAGATAAAGAAGGAAAAATAACATACGTCAACAAAACGTTTGAAGATATGGTTGGCTGGAAAGCACAAAAAGTATTGGGGAAATATATGGTTGAGGTTGTCCCCCGCGAAGATGAAAAAGGCAATGTTGTGCTTCTGAAAGAGAGAATTTTGTCTCAAGTGCTCTCTGGAGAAAAAGTGATCGCGGACGTGACGCAACCTTTTTATTATATCCGCAAAGATAAAAGCCGGTTTCCTGCAAGCAGTATCGTGACACCCATTGTTCTGGAAAGGGAAATTATCGGCATCGTCGAAACATTTCGCGATATCACCAAAGAAAAAAATATTGACAAAGCGAAAACAGAATTCGTGTCTCTGGCCAGCCACCAGCTGCGCACACCACTCACATCCATCCGATGGGCTCTCTCGAGTCTCAAGAGAGAACATCTTCCAAAAGAGCAAATCCATCTGGTGAACGGTGCCCATGAAGCAGCCGTACAAATGGCTGCGACCATCAATAAGATGCTGATGATCTCTCGCATCGAAATGGGCGGCATAGAGGAGAAAAGGTCACAAGTGGACGTACGGTTGGTCATCGAGAAGGTCGCTCGTCTCTTCGATGGAGATCGAGAGAGGCATGCACTGGAACTTGTGATCCATGGCTCGCAGAATCTGCGCGCCCACACAGACGAGCAGCTGCTCATCGAAATCCTCAGCAACCTCCTCAATAATGCATACAACTACACGCCAAAGAACGGGAAAGTGACCGTACGTGCTACAACAGAAGACGAAATGATCCGTATCGATGTTACGGATACTGGCTACGGCATCCCTAGGGCTGAGCAGGGAAACATCGCCGAGAAATTCTTCCGTGCCTCAAACATTGCAAGCCGCGAGGAGGCCGGAACCGGCATTGGCTTATATATGGTCTATAATATTGTTCGTTTGATTGGAGGCACCATCTTTTTTGTCTCGGAGGAGAACAAGGGCACCACATTTACTCTTCTTTTTCCTTCCTAAAACCCCATGAGTACACAGAAGCACGTCCTCATCGCCGAAGATGACAAATTTCTCGCCGAGATCGTGGGAAAATTTTTGAGCGCGCGTGGCTTACGCGTCACCATCACCCACAATGGACAGAAAACGATCGAAGTGATGGAGAAGGAAGTTCCAGATGTCTTACTCCTCGATATCCTCCTGCCGGTACTGGATGGCCATGGCGTGCTGAGGGTCATGAAAGAAAAAAAGGTGGATTGCCCCGTCATCGTGATGTCCAATCTCAGCGATAAGCTCGTACAGAGAAAGTGCAAGGATATGAACGTGAAAACCTACTTCGTAAAGAGTGATCTCGAAGAATCTTCCCTCTGGCAAGCCATCGAAAAGCATCTCTCTCCCCCCCTTCTGCCATGAGTACACAGAGCAAATACGTCCTCATCGCTGAAGATGCCAAGTTCATCGCCGATATTATGGGCAACATTATCAAGGAGCACGGCATACGCGTCACCATCACCCACAATGGGCAGGAAGCGCTTGATGCTATGGAAAAGGAACTGCCGGATGTTGTACTCCTCGATCTCCTCATGCCGGTGCTGGATGGTCATGGCGTGATGAAGGCCATGAAAGAAAAAAAGTTGGATTGCCCCGTCATCGTGGTATCGAATATCAGCGACAAGAAGACGAGAGACAAGTGTAAAGGGATGAACGTGAAAGACTACTTCGTGAAGAGTGATATGGACGATGACGAGCTTTGGCTCGTCGTTGAGAAATACCTCAAATGAGACATCGTCGCTATGGTCTTGCTCCTGCAACGTTGCGTAACTTCGCTTCGAGGGCGGTGACTTTTGCCTGCAACTTCTCTTTGGCCTCCCCCCGGCGCCGGGTCTCCTCAGTGTGATCATGCTGGAGTTCTTTCGAGAGATGGACCAATTCTGCACCCTCGCGCTTGAGCTCATCCAGGAACTTCCGTTCCTTGTCCGCATTCACCCTTATTTGCTGCTCCTTCTTCCGATCCAGCGTCTCCAGATCCGCATTCTCGGTTCGCTTTTCGCTGTCACGCCGGTCTGTTTTGACCTTCAAGGCTGTGAGCCGGTTGCGGTTGAGACGCTCCTCATCACCCACGATCTTGGCGATGCGGTCCTGGAGAGGCTGGATATTGTCATTGGTCATCGGATAGGAGGGAAGAGGGAACGGTAAGAGCCATGAGGGGCATGAGCGGCGCATCCTGTAGAAGGGATCGCAGATGCTTGAGCCCCCGCGTGATGCGAACGGAAACCGAATTCGGAGTCTCGCCCGTGAGGATGGCAATCTCCGCGGGAGGAAGCCCCATGATGAACCGGCGATACAGCACCTGCCTGTAGGGATTTTTCATCCTGCGCAGCTTCTGGAGCGGTCTCGCAGCATCCAGCCGACTATACGTTTGATGCCATGGGTCGATTGCTGGTTCGAATCCTGCCTCCAGAAGCTGATCGAGCGAGGCTTCTTTCTTCCTACGCGCGTGATCAATAATCAGATTGTGCGCGATGCGATACAGGAACGCACGCGCATGCAGGATCTCGTCTTTGCGCTCCAGACAGAGCCAGAAGCGGAGAAAGGTATCCTGTGTAAGGTCTTTCGCCACCTCACGATCGCTGCAACGCCTGGAACAATAGCGAAAGATAGCATCTTGGTAGAGGTCATGAATGGCGAGGAAATCGTTGATCATACGAAGAGGAGGAAGGGGGCTGGGACAAAGGGAAAAGAAAACTACAGACGCGCCATTGCGCGCAGTCTGTTTTGCTCATCGACGATGGCAATAAGCGTGCGGCGGCTGAGTCTTCCGGCTGCGACACGAACCACCGGAGTCGTGGTGATCGTCACGGGCGCACGGTATGCGATCGTCGTAGTGTTTAAGATGAGTGGCTGATGGTCTGTAAACGGATCTAACTGCGCCAAACCATCCAACGTCACGGGAGCAGTATGAAACTGGCGATGCGACATGTTTCTCTCCTGATAAAAGATGCGCCGGGCATCTTCATACGCGACCGTGCCACGTTCTGATCTGCTTTGTGTGAGCCAGAGAACGAGTGCCGTTGCACCATCGCGATGATACTGACGGTGCACTGCTGTCCCCTGAGTATCGGTCGAGTGCAGCGTTGCCCACTCGGGACTCGGACCTTCAAAAAATCCGTTATCGGGCTGATTCATCGTCACGACAGTGTACGCAAGTGCCGGTGATGTGGTCGCAGCCAGCAAGGCTGCGGACATACTGATAGTAAAGATACGGTTCTTCATAAAAAATGGGAGTAGGGAGGAATAAGAAATAGAGAAAATGAAAGAGCGCTTTAGAATAGGTCTGCTGTCCGAACATCGGTCGGGAGGACTCCTGTGCCAAGTGTTGCTGGGAAGGTCTTCTGATGGATGGCGGGGAACCATGGTTGTAAAACATCGGAGAAGCGCCGGACTGGCCAGAGGGAAGGATGGTACGAACGGTATGCATGCATAGGGATAGGGGTGGAAGGAGCAGCAACAATGGGCGCATGTGATTTTTGCGCAAGAGTATGCCGAATACACGAAGTCGCCTGCTGGAACACCTTCGGTACTCGTTTGGACAGGGAGACGCAAAACAGCTTTTGCACGTCCTATGGCACTTCTTTTTCCACCCATGCAGTCAGAAAATCTGCAGGCATGAAGCTGATGATGTTCTGTGCCTGCAGATCGGGATCGATGGATCGGTTATTGTATTTCCATTCCAGCTCCTTGAGATAGAAACCGGTATTCCGTTTCCAGATACCATGACGGGCACTCACCCGCTCCCGGATCCATGACCACAGTTTCTCGGCACTGTCCTTCACTCCTTCAACATTCGTCGTGCGGTGAAACTTGCTACAACAGATGAATCCCGCATAGCCCTTATCGCTGCCCAGAGCCTCTTTCGCTGAACCAAACGCATCGAAGTGGAGCGCGACCTCATCATCATTCAGTGGATCGATCGTGACCCCGCCGCTGCTTGCGAGCCGCACACCAAATACCGGTGGTTGCTCCTTACCAACACTGCGTCTTTTACTCTTGCACCATCTGCACCGGAAACGGTCATGGAGCATGTGAATGTCCCCTGTGTGCTCGGAGAGCAATTGCAACTTTTGCGGAGACAAATGTGTTTCCGTCAGCAGCCTGCGAAAGTGATCGTAATACAGCGCGACCAGCCGATAGCGGTGATACGTAATCTGTGCCGCTCTATGCGCTGAAAAATCGAGACAGAAGCAGAGCAATATCTCCGCACATTGCTGCAATTTGTTCCCTTCGGTCACTTTATGGATGCGAAACTTCTTTCCACACAGAGTGCATTTCCTGCGTCCATCTCCAAGTGTGTTCAACTTGGTCCGAATCCCGCAATGAGGGCATAATAAATGCCGAGATGCATCACTCTGGGTTGGACGCACCTTCTCTTTGAGGTGCGGCAGGAGGGAATCTGCATTGATGATCATCGTAGAGGCGAAAGGAGAGACTTTGAGCGGTCAGCGTAGTCCTTTTTATAGTGAAATCATACAAATGCACGACGGGATAACTCCTTATCGACAGGATATCCAGATGTAGCAGGGTATCTCTTTATCATGAGACACCCTCTCTACCAACGAGTAAGGAATATCACCGGTACAGCGCCCGAACTTCGAAGAGAAGCCACAGCCCGATGACTGTGCCGATGATCGTTCCCACAGCATCGGATCCGTACCCAAGAGCAAGATTGATGATCGCGGCGGCGGTCGTAAGTACCGTGCCGTAGAAAAGATAATTCCATCCTTTCTTCTCTCTTTTCGTGAGAGGCTTGTAGGCGAGAAGTTCCAGAACGGATGCGAAGAGACCGGCAACAACGGTGACCGCCCAGGAAATCTGCATCAGACCTCCGCCAAGAAACGAGAGGGAAAGCATGGAACCAATCGCCCCGGCGGAGAGAATGCCAAAAATCCCCAACACGCCGAAGATCAGCGCGAACCACGGAGCGATCTTCGCCAGTGTCTGTCGGGCGTTTTCGGGAAGATGCGGTGTCTTCGTGAAGATCGGTGCCAGGAACCCCTCGAGAGCTGCCATTTTTTTCTCCGTTTGACCGTGAAAGTCATTGACCATGGGAATAGGGGGAAGAAACGCCTTTCAGGATATTCCTGCGGCTTTTCCATCACAACAGCAATCCTCCTACGCATTCCGTTGTTATTTTTTGTGTCCGTGTTGCCATGTTTTGTCCAATGCAACCCAAAACACTCTGTTATCGATACACAAAGGATTGTTGCCCGCATCCTTGCAGTCGCCGTTCTCGATGATATTGCCATATTTCACAAACCCGCTATTCGGGACGTCTTCGTAGGGATTTGCTTTGACGTTATCCACGGTCGCTTTGTGGATCTGCTCGGAGGACCAGTCGGGATGCGCCTGTGCAATGCCGTCACGCTGGCGGTTATAAGCGGCTGCAAGACCCACGAACATCTCCTTCTGGGCGGCTTCCTGGAAGGAAGAGAGTGCATGGTCGACGATGCCGACGACAGCGAAGGCCTCTCCGGCAACAGCCTTGGCGATATCCTCCGCCGACTCCTTCAGCTGCTCCGTCGCTTTGTCCTTCAGATTGCCGACGATGGTCTCGCCAACGCGCCCCAGGCGACCCTGCTGGAGGAAATCATTATCCTTCTGCCGCTCCAGCATCTTTTCGTACACCGTAAGCGCGTCCTCCGCCTTCGAGCGATTGGTGGGCGGATCTTCACCAGTGAGCTTGTCTTTCAAGTGGTCAAAGAATCCTTTGCTGAGGATGGAGCTTGCGGACATGTTCTCAATGGAATCTTTGGGATCGTAACTGTCGATGAAGATCTTTTTGAGATCCTGGAGTTTTTCAAAGGTCGTCGTAACTTCTTCCAGTTTCTCTCCTGCATTCTCCAGGAACTCTTTGTAATTCTGTAACCCTGCAAGGCGGTCGGGATCTGTTTCGTGAGCGATATCCCAATCCAGAAGTTTCATGTACCCGCTCTGCCCGATGTCGCCGATGCTCTTCAGATCTTCCTTCACCTTCTCGTTTTCAAATGGGTTCTCGGTTTCACTCTTCTCCTCTTTCTTCACATCACATGCCTTGGTTGCGGCATTCCATACGTATTCGTTGCCGCATCCTTTGCCGTTTTGCCCCCATGCGGCACGGCATTTGGCTTCATCCTCGGCACTTTTGCAGTCCTCAACGTTATGATTCTTGAATGCGGCTGCAAGACAATCCTCCACCGAGTAACTCATCATTCCCCCTTCGACGCCTTCGCAAGCACTCGGATCGCCGGTGTTCCCGGCGATGAGCATGTGGCACTTGTCCCGCGGCGGCGTGTACTCGACTTTGGCGCAGTCGTCCGGATTGCTCTCTTGTATAGCAACTGCCTGGTAGCAGTGATCAGAGTCGGGACCGACTTCGCAGAAAATCTCCATCACGTCACCGAGGCATCCGCTCAGAAGCAATGCCAGGGGAGCCAAAAGAAGAATGACGGACTTCTTCACTTCTTTTTAGAAGGAATGAACAGAGGAATCGAGAAAAAGATCGTCAGGAGTGTTGCGACAAGCGATCCCCACAGAAGCGGTCGACCGATAAACTCGACTGCTCCGCGGGCAATCGGCGTAAACGGCGGTTCCCCCGTGATCTGCCAGGCGAAGATGACCCACGGAACGATGCCGATCAGGACAATCACTGGATGCAACACGGAAACACGGCGCGCGCGGAAGAGTCGTCGCAAGAGATTCAGGATCCCGATGAGGATCAGCGAAAGTAATGCAACGAAGGGACCTACCGCCCACCCGGCGATTTTCATATACTTCACGATCTCGCTGTTACCGACGGCATCGCCCGTGGGTTTGAGTATGGCAAACGCCGCAGCGGTCACTCCAGCCATGATCACGCAAATCAGGAACGAGAACCACCCGGAAGCGAGGAAGCGACGCATTGGGGAATATTCTTCTCCCAATCTCCTCCATCATGCAAGCCGACAATTCAATAGCGTAGGTTTTCCTTTCATGAAAAAACCCGTCCGCGGTGTCGTTATGGATGTCGTCTGGAGAGAATAGAGAATTCTCTTTATAGCCTCTATGGAGGCGACGGCAACCCGAAGCATCGCAGGCGGGTCTTGGTACTGAAGATGACGGAGGAGGGTGGTCGCTCTTACAGACATAACAAAGAACGGAGCAACTGCTCCGTTCTTTGCGCTTCGCAGAAGGATATCTGCTATTTCTTCATTGCTTCGATGGCTGCATTGACCTTGCTCTGGAGCTTCACCTTGGCGTCCGCAACGCACGTGTCATGCTCGTCGCCTTCTTTGTCTTTGCAAACCTTGAGGGCGAGTTCTGTCTCGGTGTTCAAGGCAGCGTTGAGCTGAGCCCGAAGATCCGAGAGAAAGACGCGGACGCGGGCGAGAGCAGATTTTCCGTCCTCGCGAACCTCATGCACACGGTGGCGGAGATTGCTGATGACCGTGCGCATGCGGCTGCGCGCATCGGACGTATTGGCTTTGGCATCGAGATATGCCCGGACGCTGGCCTCACATTGTGTGCGGTCATTGCCGGAAAGATGCTTGCAGCGAGCGGCAATCTTTGCGTCGACATCCGCATCGGCACTCAGGCTGGAACCCGTGCTATCCGCAGAAACTTCCGTGTTCGACTGAGAGTGGAAACCAAATCCAAGTCCAAAAGCGAGCGAAGACGCCGGGATCGCGAGGGAAATAGCGCCAGCTGCAAGAGTGGCTGTTATACGATGAAAGTGATCCATGGGATAGAGGGGTAAGAAAATAGAGGAAAGAAGAAAAAGAAAGAGCGTTGCATGCACAGGAGAAGACGAAGCACTATCCCCCCTCTTACGGACACAAGATTCCAAGGAGAAACCCCGATTAGAAACCCTGCAATTGCTCTTCAATGAGCTCCTTTTTTTCCTGCACTCTCTTCAAAAGCTTTCTCTCGTGTTCCGAAGCAGTGTCATCCTCTTTCTCCACAGAAGAATCTTCATAAACATCACTTTCACTTTCTGCATTCACCCCTGTGGAAATCTCCTGTGATGCGACCGCCGAAGAACTCTGCGCTTCAGATGAACTTCTCTGTAGAGATACGGATGAACGCTGATCCCGCGGCTTCAACATCGGGATCTGACTATGGATGCGATCTTCAATATCATCCTCTCTCTCTCGATCATCCGAAGGAGAGCTCTGCGCAGAGTCTTTCGAATGTGTTTTCTTCGCCGAACCTGTTCCGGTCACATTGAGCACCCTCTTCGCAGCTGCTTCGATGGACTGAGACGGGGAATCGGTACCACCTGTCGCTTGCGTGAGTGCGTAGGTAATCTCACCACGGGCAGCCGCCGTTCTCTCCTTCACGAACTTGAGCAGATGATCTGCCTCAATGGTATTTTTGGGCATGCCCCCCATAGCTCCCTCAGGAGCGGAGGAAGGAACATCTTCATATACTCTCAACGCCATAGGGACGATATCGGAAGCGACTGACTCTTCGTACTGCTCAAAAGCAACCGCAAGCACTTCCTGTGCAGCCACATGGGTCTCGAGAGAAGACGACGGCGTGTCTTTGAGGGTGACAACCTGCTCAGAAATCTGGTGTTCGATCTGTTGCCGGTGCTCCTGTGTGAGGCGTCCGGCAGCGGCAAGCTTGCGCGCTTCCCCAAGGCGCCGCTCGATTTTCTTAATCTGCCATGCTGCTCGCTTCTCGGGCGTACGAATCACTCTCTCGCGCAGCGGTTCCAGGACATCCACTTTGAGAACATAGAGAGGGTCTCCTGGAATCGCAGACTCGGCGGCATAAGCTATTGCACCGCTGCCCAAAAGCACGATCAGCGCGCTGAGCGCGAGCGCAGGCATCCTGAGGAGCGGGAAAACGACGAATGTGTTCCACCACGGCGCGCGATCTTCGTTCTTCTCGGATTGCAGACGCATGGTAGCCATCAGCGCATCGCGACCCATCGCTTTTTCATCGGCACTCAGCCGAATCGCAGCAGCAGCATGCAGAGCAATACGGGCAAGTAATAGGGAGCGACCCTCAGCCTTTTCGCTGGGTGTAAGACGCAATTTCTTTGCGTCCGCGAGAAGCCGTTCTGGAGTGAAATGGGAGGTCATGACGTGGGGATCAGGGAACGGAGTTTTTCCATCCCACGATGGATACGGACGGAAACGACGTTGGGGGAAACTTTGAGAATTTCGGCGATTTCACTGGGGGGAAGTCCATCGATGTATCGGAGAACAATGACGGTGCGGAGGGGCTCTTCCATTGCGTGGAGAAGTTTCATGATGGGTTCCGAATCGATGCGAACCTCAGCACTGTTATCTTCTTCTGCGGGAGGATCAAAACCCTTTTGCTCATGGAGATCTTCGAGGGACTCTTCCTTACGAATTTTTTTCCGGCGACAGAGATCGATCAGGAGATTATTGGCTACGCGGTAGAGAAACGCGCGGATGTTATCGACCTTTTTGCCCTTGGACACGTACTCCCATGCCTTAAGGAAGGTTTCTTGCATGAGATCGCGACCTTGTTCCCTGTCACCGAGGCGCAGCGCGAGATGCCGGAAAATCGCATCTGCATAGTCGTCGTATGCCTGTAAAAACACTTGTTCCATAGCTGAAGTCATGCCAACATTGTAGGTGACGAAGGAAGGGGTCTCCACTTACGTGAGCGACGTTTTGAGGGGGTTGTACACAAGTAAAGAATGTTGTATAATATTATTAAAATATGTCAAATACACACAAAATCCACGATTTCACCCTCCTGCAGATCATCGCCGCAGGTTCGATTCTGATGGGTCTTACAATGCTTGGACTTGGCGGAGTCGGGCACCTTTTGGGAAACCTCACAGGGCAAGGAAGCGTCACGAGCGTGACTGCAGAAGAAACTGCCGGAGTAATCGCCCCAGCAATGATCGCTGCCGCTCCCCATGCAGCCGCTCCGGTCTTGGAGGGCACGAGCACCGCTGCCGGCATTACGATCATCCTCGGCATGATTCTCATCCTGAGCGGACTCATGCTCCATGCATTGCTGCTCCTGAGAATGGGAACGGAACGCAGTGTTCCGGTGCATGTGAAAGAGAGGCGGCGAGAAACGGTGGAACGAGGGGCAAGGATGCAGAGAGCGATTGAAGTCTTTTGGGTAGAACAAGAAATCAGGCTTTAGCCGCATCCCTCCGCGGGTGCGGCTGTGCAATAAAAAACGACCAGCATCGCTGCCGGTCGCTTTGGGAATGCATCGCAGAAATTAATTTCCGCAACCGCATCCTCCGCCGTGGTGACCGCAACAGCCACCGCCACCAAAGGAGAACATAAATATGGTGGGAAGAAATAGAACAGGCACAGTGTAATGGATGGATAAATGTTTGTCTAGCACTCTCATGCATAGAGTGCTAATTTGGCTTGCCACAAATCCTAAACCAAATCCTCATCCTAAAACGCATGCTTCTTCCCCAACGCATCTCTGTGATACTTCCCGAACTCTTCAATCTTCATACACGCATCATTTTTCACCACCGGCCCTTCGCAACAGAGGCGAATGCCAAGCGGATCGACCACACAGTTACCGCAGAGTCCGTACCCACACTTCATATACCGCTCCAAAGAAAGCTGTGAAGGAATCTTGTACTTTGCCGTAAGTTCCGAAACCGCCTTGAGCATCATCTCGGGTCCACAGGCAAATACCTGATCTATGGGATCCAAATCCCCTCCCTTGTTTCCTTTCAATCTCTTCTTCCCCTGTACTGCCTCCAGCATTTTTCCGAGATGCTGCACATTGAATCCCTTGAACCCCATTGACCCGTCATTGGTCGCGACATGCAAAGATACATGCGGAAGCGATTCCAATTCTTCCAGATACAAGAGATGTTCTTTGCTCCGTGCTCCCACAAATACTTCCAATGTACAACCATGATGCACGGTCTCCGCGGCGACGAAATACATCGGAGCCGCACCGTAGCCTCCCGCAACGAGCGCGATATGTTGACCGTGCTTCCATTCGTAGCACGTGCCAAAGGGACCGCGCAATCCCACAAGATCCCCAACGCAACACTGCGAAAGTTCCTCGGACATAGGTCCTACAGCAAAGAAGGTGATCTTCGTCTCAGCACCATTATCAAATGCAACACTGAACGGCTTCTCATCAATGCCCGGAAGCCAGAGCATCACAAATTGCCCGGGCCTCGCTCCGAGCGATCCGTCGAACGTATACGTTCGGACCATTTCCGTCTCCTGCTTGATCGCTTTGATCCTGTACGTTTTTGGAAGCCTGCTTTGGAGAGGGATTGAAGACATAGTTATGAGGTTATGACCGAGTTCGCCCTGAACGGGACGGCTTGCGAGTTGGTGCATTACGTTGCGATAACTCTCGATGCATGCCCCCAACGAGCGAAGAGATCTCATCGACCCCTTCGTTGGTACACCACAGCTGCATCTCGTCGCAGATTTTTGCAAAGACATCCACTCCCCTGTCACCGACAGCCGTGCCGATTCCGACGAGGGATGCACCGGCGAGCATGATCTCAATAGCATCTTCTCCGGTGTAGATGCCGCCTGTCCCGATGATCGGCAGTGCCCCCTTCGTTACGCCGAAGACATCCGCAACACACTTCACGGCGATGGGCTTGATACCGGGACCGGAAAGTCCACCGACTTTATTGGCGAGGATCGGCATGCGGCTCCGCAGGTCGATCGCCATGCCCGGTCCTACTGTGTTGATGACGGTAAACCCATCAGCACCGGCGCTTGCGCAGGCATCGGCAATGGCGGCAATGCTGTCCACGTTCGGCGAAAGCTTGATCAACACCGGCGTCTTGCCGCTCACCTTCTTCACTGCCTTCGTAACGGCCGCAGCTGCAGGAGCGGAACATGCGAAGGGCTTGCCGAATTCATCTTCGACATTTGGGCAGCTGATATTCACTTCGAAAAAATCCGGCTTTAGAGGCAAGATCGCCTCCGCCGTCGCCGCAAAGTTCTCCACGGACTCCGCGATGATATTGGCAATGAGGGGAACGGGTTTCTTCTTCATGAAATCGCCAATCTCCTCGCGCGCTTTTTCAGGTCCCGCATCGGGAACCCCGACAGCATTGAGCGTCCAGTGCTCGGTCGAAATGATCGTGGGATTATTGTGACCCTTATGCTCCTTGAGCCAGAGCGATTTCGTGGTGATTCCCCCCGCGCCGTTTTCTGCAACGAGACGCCAACTCGAAGCGGTGATGCCCATAATGCCAGAGGCCAGAATCGTTGGGTTTGCGAAGGTGACGCCGAGGAGAGTTTGGGAGAGGTTCATTGGAAGAATCATACAGGAGAAAGCCTCCTCCTCTAATCCCGCGAACTCCCCCACCCCCTGACCCCCTCCTCCACGGGAGGAGGGGGAACACTTTATAAGGTGAAGGAACACGACTTCTCCTTGAACAGAGCTCCCCTTCCCCCGTGGGGGAAGGGGTCGGGGGATAGGGGGGATAATGGAGTCGCACAGTTGCAGGCAGACTGCTACACCGTCCGCTGTTTCGGAAACAGCGTATCTCTCCTATACCACACGGCAGCAAATAAAATGACACCGAACAATATGAGTCGCACGGGTCCGAGAATATCGGGAGGAAGAGGAACAAAACGCAGCAATTCCTTGAGCAATACAAGGAGAATCGTCGAGATCGTCACCCCAAAGACACTGCCAGGCTTCCCCGCAACCACGAGCATCACGAAAAAAATCAATCCGGGAAATTGGTAATCGTTCGGATGGAGCAAGCCGATGTAGTGGTGATAGGGAAGCGTACCGAAGAGCGCCCCCAGTGCGCCGACCATGAATGCAAGAAAGTGCACGCGTGCACGACTGACACCGAGAGCGGCAGAGTGCCATTCATGTTCGGCAAGCGCGGCGATTTTTCTACCGAACGACGAACGATCGAGGAGCCACATCCCGAGAACCCAGACGATGCACATCACGACCATGACCAATGCAAACCCTTCCTGGGAAGCCGGAAACGGCGCGCGCGGAAGCCGTGGAATGCCGAGGGCCCCCCGCGTGAGTGAAGACCAGTTGAGCACAACGGAAAGAACGGAAAGATGGACGGCAATGGACATGATGCCAAAACCATCCGGTTCGAGTCGCAGCGAGAGCCACGCGAAGACGGCGGAAATCGCAATGGCACTTCCGAGTCCTGTGAGGACTGCGATGGGATAACTGCCGGTTGCACCGAGTGTGAGAAACGTCGCATAGCTTGTCATCAGTGATACTCCGAGCGGTCCGAAGTGGAGGATTTTCCCCTTCCCGAAAATCATCGTGTAGGTGAGTGCTCCGGGGAGCCACGTGCCAATGAGGATGACCAAGTGCCAGACGAAAGCCATAGAAGAGCGAGTTATGCAGCGCGAGCGCGTGCGGCGAAGATGCCGCTCGGGCGGCAGAGCAGGAAAATGATAATAAAAAGAAGCGCGACAGTTTGTTGGTACCCCGCAGGAACATAGAACACACCGAACCAGTGAATACCGACGAGAAGCTGTTCGAGAGTAGCAATAAGGTAAGCGCAAATAATCGCCCCCCAGATGTTCCCCTTCCCTCCCGCAATGATCGCCGCGTAGGCCTTGATCGTGAGAGAGAACGCCAATGTGGGAGAAAGATTCTGGTCGATACCGATGAAGATCCCTCCGGCTCCGGCGAAAATACCGCTGAGAATGAAAATGAATCGGTGGAGTGCCGGAGCATTGATCCCAAGACTGAGCGCCGCGGTGTCGTGCTGCACGACGGCACGAAGCTTGCGCCCAAACGGCGTGCAGTGGAACACGTACGCGAAGACGACGAGCGCAATGAGCGTCAATGCAATGAGAACGCACTGCTCCACACTGATATGGGCTCCGAAGATTTCGAATGTCTTCTTGAGTCCGGGGAGAATGCTCCGCGGTCGCTCTTCAAAAACAAGAAGGATGAGACCATCCAAGATCATGCTCCAGGCGATCGTCGTGACAAGAGGAAGAAAGCGATGGTGTTTGTAAAACGGATTCACGAAGACTTCAAATGTGAGCCATGTCATCAACGCTCCGGTGATCAATCCTCCTATGACACTGGGAAACAAGGGCAGATCAAGCACTTGATGGAGCCACCAGGTGACGTAGCCACCAGTAAGAGCCAATTGTCCGAGGGCCAAGTTAAATACACCGAGTACTCCGTAGACAAGTGCAAGACCTCCGGCGATCAGAGCCGCAAGGGAACCGGCGATCAGGGCATTAGCAAAGAGTTGCATGTGCGATGAGTAATGTAATCGGCGACTTGTCCACCGTAGCGCCGCAAGCGCGAAGGTGGATGAGAGCATTTGCGAGAAGCTGCATTGGAAAGAAGGGTAACACAAAACGCAGCGGAGGATCGTTATCCTCCGCTGCGGAGATGGTGTTAATTGAGAGGAATGTCCTCCAGCTTTACGATCGAACTCCCCTGGAATTCCTTCAGCACATACGGAATGCCGATGACATCGCCATTCTCATCAAAGCTAAACGTGCCCGTGGCACCCTGATACGGCGGCATCGTCGCAAGAACGTCGCGCGCTCCCGCCGGGGTTTCACTTTCTGTGAGAGCCTTGAGCAGAACGCTGGCTGCATCATAGGCATGCGCCGCATAGACGAGACCGAATTGGGGTTTGCCGTAGGCAGCAATAAATTTCTGACTGAATGGTGAGGTTTCTTCCATAGAAGGAACAGAGATCACATGGAGTTTCTCGGCAGCCTCTCCGGCAAGCTCTGCCATTTTCGGCGTATCGAGAACATCAGCTCCCAGAGCTTGCTGCGTGAGTCCGAGTTCCCGCATCTGCGCAAGCATCACGCTACCGGTAGTTTCCGACTGGCTATTGACGATGAACACATCGAAGTCGATGTCTTGCAAGCGCGTCAGGAGCGTGCGGTAATCCTTTGTTCCGGGCTCCACTTTCTCGTCAAAGACAATCTCAATACCTGCTGGAAGATATTTCTGCACAGAAGTGAGAATGCCCTGGCAGAAATCCGTGTTCTCGGAAATGACGGCTACTTTTGTGAATCCACGCTTGCTGAAGTAATTCGCCATGGCCTTCCCTTTGAGATCATCACTGGGGTACGGACGGAAGACGAACTCTCCTGCCAGCGTCACGTCGGGGCTGGAGCTCACGGGAGAGATCAGAACAATCTGTGCGGCTTCGGCAATAGGGGCTGCGGCAAGTGTCTCGCTGCTGCACTGTCCTCCGACAATGCCAGAAACCTTATCGACGCTCACGAGCTTCTGTGCAGCCGTTGCGGCGTCGGATCCGGAGCATTTGCCGTCCTCCGCGATAAGTTCCACGAGACGACCATCAATGCCTCCTTTGGTATTCACTTCGTCAATAGCAAGCTTGGCACCGTTCATGGTATCCGCCCCAATGGCGGCAATATCACCCGTGAGCGGACCGATGTAACCGATCTTGATGATACCGGTATTGGATCCCGAGCAGGCGGTAAGTGCGATGCCGAGAAGGGAAGAGAGGGCGAGGAATTTTCGCATGGGAATGGAGGAAAGAAACAATGCAACCGGATCAGTCCGGCGTGACCGTGCTCAGTTCCACGATCTTGCCGTCTTCGAATTTCTTGAGAGCGTATCCGATGCCGATGACGTCGCCGTTTTCATCGAAGTGGAATGTGCCTGCCGCTCCTACATAGGTGATCTTCGCGACTCCATCGCGTACGGCGGTTCCATCCGTTCCCACTTCACCGATGACCTTCGCAAGAAGATTGGTCGCATCGTAGGCAAGTGTCGCAAAGCTCAAATTACTCTGCGGCTCGCCGAACTTTGCGCGAAAGTGCACCGCAAAGGAATCTGCTCCTCCTTCACCAAGTTTCGAAGAGGTGTTGATCAGTTCCATCCCCTCCACTGCCTCACCGGCGATCTGCCCGAGGTTCGCGGAATCCGCGACATCCTGACTGAAAGCGGGCTCGGTGAAACCAGCCTCGCGGTACTGCTGCATGGCGGCGGCGATGAAAGCATCGCTCTGACCGTTCGGGACAAAGACATCGAACTTCGCATCTTCGAGACGCGTCATGAGCGAACGGAAGTCCTTGGTTCCGGGCTCCGTCGTCTCATTGAACATCACCGCATCTGCCCCCACCGCTGCAACGAGAGAATCACGGAGAGCCGTAGCATAATCCGTATTCTCGCTGATGATGGCGATTTTTCCGTAGCCTTTCTCCGCAAATACTTTCGCCATGGCCTTCGTCTTCAGTGCATCACTCGGATAATCGCGGAAAATGAATGCACCGGCTTCCGTCACATCGGGACTGGAGCTCACGGGAGAAATCATGACGACTTTTGCGGCTTCGGCAATCGGCGCTGCTGCGAGCGTTTCGCCGGAACACTGCCCGCCGACGATGGCGACGACCTTATCAACATTTATGAGCTTCTGGGCAGCTGTTGCAGCATCGGATCCGGTGCACTTACCATCTTCAGCGATCAACTCCACCTGCTTGCCATCGATCCCTCCGGCAGCATTGATCTCATCAACGGCAATTTGCACTCCATGGAGCGTGTCTGCTCCGTAGGAAGCAGCATCACCAGTCAGAGGTCCGATGTAACCGAGTTTGATCGTTTCATTCGAAGCACCGGAACATGCCGCAAGGGCAATACTCAGTAGAGAAAGACCTGCGAAGAACTTGCGCATAAAAAATGAGGGAATGAGACAAAAAGGATGGTAAGAGTACTCGACCCCTAGGGTACTAGGGAAGACGCTTTGGGCAAGTATTGTTATCCCACAACAACCAAACCCGAACCCGAACCCGATCAGGTCGTCGGATCCGCCCCAAAATACAATTCCCGGAGCCCTTTGGACTGTTTCACTTCATTGGGTTTTCCTGTTAAAACAACTTTACCTACATCCATGACAATGACCCTGTCACAGATACGACCGATGAACGGGAGATCGTGCTCCACCACGAGAACGGTCTTGCCCTGCTTCTTCAATTGCAGAATAAGATCGGCAACTTGCTGCGTGAGCTTCGGGGAAACGCCAGCTGTGGGTTCATCGAGCAAGAACAATTCTTTTCCGGACATCAGAGTGCGCGCGATTTCGAGAAGTCGCATCTGTCCACCGGAGAGCGATCCTGCTTTCGTATGGGCATGTGATTGCAAGCCAACCATTTCGAGTGTCTCCATTGAGACCTTCCGGAGATCCCCTTTAAGAGCACGCTCTTCTTTGGAAAGAGCTTCCAGAGCCACGAGAACATTTTCGAAAAGTGTCATATCGCGGAAAATGCCGAAGTTCTGGAAGACTCGACCAATTCCGAAGCGAGCACGCTTCGCTGGAGAAAGAGTGGTGATATCTTCACCATGGAGATGAATGGTTCCGGTGCTCGGCTTGAGAAATCCGGAGAGAACATTGAACAACGTAGTTTTCCCGGAGCCATTGGGACCAATGAGTCCAATGATTTCTCCGGAGTCCACCGAGAAGGAAATATCCGAGAGAATGCGATGTTCTCCGATGGAGAGGGAGAGATGGGAAGTGGAGAGGAGAGACATGGTTATATCCTAATTGACCGATTTGGCATTTGGCAAAGAAGTTGCCCAGTAGACATTGACCATTGCTGCACATTATTGAGTGTGAAGGGTCTTCTTTACTGTTCGTAAGATTGCACCGAAAATGCGAACTAACTCATGTGATTCATTGATAAGACTTTGACGCAATTCCTCTTGAGGAGTTCCTGGACGGCAACCATCAAGTAGTCTGAGCCAGAGCCTGGCTTCCTTCGATTCCTTGAGACAAATCCGAATGCGCATACAAAAATCTGGTTTTCCCAATGCTTCATTCGCCTCTATGTAATTTGCAGCGACCGAGCCTGCTGCCCTACGCAATTGAGCCATATCATCTTCTTGCTCGACCGTTTTAGGAATCATTTTCAAAAATGTCCTTACACTACCTGCGAAAGCTTCGGTCCGTTCTTCCAGCATTCGTCCCTGAGGACGAGTATTGGCAACAGATGATGTGGTGGTCGTCATGCCCACACCATGCCGCACCAATGATCTCAGGGAAATGGGCAACTTCTTTGCCAAATGCCAAATGAGCAAATTATGGCTTCCGTATGGGATAAAAATGGTTCCATGCCCGAAAAGAACAAACCCCTATTTCCCCGTCACTGCTTTCATAAATCCTTCAAACAATGGATGTGGTCGATGCGGTCTGCTTTTGAATTCCGGATGGAACTGCGATCCCACCATGAAAGGATGATCTTTCACTTCGACAATCTCCATAAGTCCTGTCTCTGGTCCTTCGCCGGAGAATACGAGTCCCTTCTCCTCAAGACGCGTACGGAATGCTTGATTGAATTCGTAGCGATGACGGTGACGCTCGGAGATGGTTCCATCTTTCGCGATTTGACCAGCTTCCTTGTACGACGCATACGCTTTTGTCCCCTTCTTGAGTCGACATTGGTATGCGCCCAGACGCAATGTGCCTCCCATGCTGCGCCCTTTGTGTTGACCGGGGAGATAGTGCACGACGTAACGTTCTTGCCCGAGTAATCCCTTTTCATCGAACTCCTGACTCGTGAGTTTGTTGTCTTTGAGCATACTTCTGGCAAATTCGATGGCGAGGATTTGCGATCCGAGACAAAGACCTAAGTACGGAACCTTGTGCGTACGAGCGTACCACGCAGCGGCAATCTTTCCCTCGATGCCGCGACTGCCAAATCCGCTGGAGACGATGATGCCCGCAGCACTCTTGAGCTCTTTCCAGATTTCCGCATCATTCTTTTCCAGTTTCTCGCTGTCTACCCAGACGATCTCAGCCTTGCGTCCGTGGAAGACGGCAGCGGACTTGATGGATTCAATCTGGCTCAAGTACGCGTCATCGAGATGCGTGTATTTGCCGACAAGCGCGATACGGACGGGCTCGCTCGCCTCTTCATAACGCTTGCGCCCCTCCTCCCATTCACGCATATCAGGCCTGAGTCTGCCGAGACCCAGTTTCTTGCCGATGACCCCAGCGATATCGTACTGTTGCAGATTGAGGGGAACATCGTAGATGGATTTCACTGTGGGAGCAGGGATAACCGCAGAGCGCGGCACGTCACAGAACTTGCTCACTTTATCGAGAAGTTCCGTGGGGATTTTATGATCTGCGCGCGTCAGGATGATATCGGGCTGCAAACCGATGCGCCGGAGTTCACGCACAGAAAGCTGCGTGGGCTTCGTCTTCAGCTCTTTGGATGCAGCAAGATATGGCAGGAGTGTGAGATGCACATGGAAAATACGCGCAGGTCCCATATCGGATTTCATCTGACGGATCGCCTCCAGATAGGGCTCCCCTTCAATGTCTCCGACTGTTCCGCCGACTTCCACCATCATGATTTCGGCTTTGCTCTTCTTTGCCGCTCCGATGATCGAATCCTTGATAGCATTGGTGATGTGCGGAACAACCTGGATGGTGCCCCCAAGAAAATCTCCGCGCCGTTCTTTAGCAATGACATCCGTGTAAATTTTCCCCGTCGTGATCGTGGAGAGCTTGCTCATCGGTTCGTCAATGAAGCGTTCGTAGTGTCCAAGATCCAGATCCGTCTCCGCACCATCATCGGTCACGAAGACTTCCCCGTGCTGGAACGGACTCATGGTTCCAGGATCCACATTCAAATACGGATCGAGCTTCTGCACAAATACTTTGTATCCACAGGCCTTCATGATCGCGCCGATGGAGGCGGTGGCAATCCCCTTTCCCAAGCTGCTGCACACTCCTCCGGTAACAATGATAAACTTCGCTCCACCGAATGCAGGGCTTCGCTTGGTTTTCTTTTTCGAGCCGGTACTGTGGGGTTTGGGATTCATAGACAAACGCGGGCATTCCTCCTATTGGGGGATGCCTTGGGAATTTCCCGAGCCCGCTGGATATCCTACCGAAAACATTTCCAAAGACAAGAAAATTGACTAATTTTAATTATATACTATAATTGCTACATGCTTTCCACTGAACGCATCGAGCAAATCGTCATGCGTGAAACGGAAAAGAGTCACAGTGATGTGCAACGACTCCGTGACGAGCTCCTGAGCCAATGGAAGGATTGGACAACAAACGAGCAGGGATCCTTCTGTATCCATATTCGAACACAGTTGAAAATGCTCTCCGGACGAGTGCGGGGTGGGGCACGACAGGCACTCCACCGCATTCAAGACCGCATCAATGAAACAGCGATCGAAGAGGCACTGAGAGCTGAGCGCCAGCGACAGAGTGCAGAACGTATGAAGGGAGAAATACTGAACTGCTTCGAGGTCGTCAACCGCAGAGAACGAGGCATCGTATATCTTGGCTCCGCGCGACTGAAACCGGGATCGACTATGTATGAAGAGGCACGCGAACTCGGGCGCGAGGTACATCAGCTCTTGGGTTCCACTTCATGGTCCGGTGCCGGACCCGGTATGATGGAGGCTCCTCTTGTGGGTGCTCGGGAAGCCGGAGGACGTACAGCGGGCGTGAAGATACGACTCGAAAGCGAGCAAACGTTCTTCGAGCAGAATATTAACGCTGCACTTGAACGGGATAATGTTGCGGAATGCAACTACTTCGGACCTCGCAAGGTAGGGCTAGCGGATGCCGCCATGCGCGACAGCGAGGAGGATCGAACGGCGATCATCGTACTCCCCGGAGGATTCGGCACCATC
Organism: Candidatus Peribacteria bacterium RIFCSPHIGHO2_02_FULL_53_20; assembly: GCA_001787585.1. Classification (GTDB taxonomy): domain Bacteria; phylum Patescibacteriota; class Gracilibacteria; order Peribacterales; family Peribacteraceae; genus 2-12-FULL-55-11. Next base: position 13,843 of record MFXW01000074.1, on the reverse strand, counting down.
GATGAATGGTCGGAGTATGTGGTGCTCAAACAACTGCAAAAGCTCGGCACAAATTATACCGTGCCGATTATCATGATGAACTATGAGGGGTTCTTCGACCCGCTCATAGAGTTCCTGTACAAAAGTTGCATCCAACATGACACTATCAATGAAGATGAGCTCGGTCTCTTCCACATGTGTAGTGATAATTTCTCAGCTCTCGAGATCCTCGCAGAGACATACGGTATCCCCCCGGAAAAACGGACGTATAGTGAACGTGTGCAGCCGAAAATATTGCTGAAGGCTGCTCCTGAAGATGCACACGAGAACGGCGTAGGATGAAAAAACAGGAAAAGAAAAAACGCCGGCGGGTGCCGGCGTTTCTCAGCAACAACTTCAGAATCAGTGCAACATCTCGAGCGATCCCGTGATATCCCTGCGTGTCGGGCGATCATAGAGCCCTCCGGTCTGCACGAGTCTTCCCGGCAGCATCGACTCGATACCCTCTGCATCCCTGCGCAGGCTGCGGGTGTTGGGGTGCAGCGTGCGGTAACGGTCGCTGCCCTCCTTGGGTTTGCGGTTTGCATTGCGGTTATGCTGTCCGCTGGCACGGCGAAGCTTGGTGAGCCCGTTCTCCTGGGCCTCCGCAGGCTTGCGCGTGCGCATGGTCCTCGTGAGACCGGCGCTGATATCATTGGCACCACGGGCGGCACTATCCACCAACCGGCGGCTCTGGTGCTCGGTTCTCGTGCCCTCAGCAACATAGGCAAAGCCGGGAGTCACAAAGGACAGGGACATCGCCGCAACCATAGCGATAGGAAAGTATGGACGCATAGGAAAGCGGGGAAAAATGAATAATGGAACGGGAAAAGCCTAGAGCGATCACCCCGCGTGTGCAATGTCACGCGAGACTATTTCCTGTTAAAAATCTACCTGCTGACAGCCCGAACCTTCACTTTCATTTTCTTCACGGTGCGCTTGGCCTGTACCGCTCCTTTGCGTGCGGCAACCTTGGCGCGCTCCGTCCCGGTCTCCATGAGAGCAGCCACTTCTTTCTTGGCTTCCTCGAATTTCTGTCCCGCGAATTTTCTCGCCTTCGTCAGATTCTTCTGCACGTCATCGCTCTGAACAAATTCCTGCACTTCCTTCGCAATCTTTTTACCGTCGTGGCTCAGGTGTTTGCCCAAAATCTTTGCGGCGGCTTCTGCGTCTTTCGCGTTTGTGAGCTGCTCGCGCAGTTTCTGATTGGAGAAAATATATCCGGCAAGTGATCCACCGAGGGCACCGACAAGGAGGGAGAGTTTCTTCATAGTCCCTGCACTATACACCTTCTCGCACCAGCACATCCAATGGAACAATGTTGACAGTGCCGATGAGCCGATCTTTCACTTCTGCCCCACCCGCCTGAAGGCTCCTCTGGGAAACAACGATCCGCTTCGGAATGCCGATGAGATCACTATCCGCCATGCGGGAACCGGCGGAAACATCCAGTCGATCATCGACAAGCACGGTGTGACCGGTCTTCTCCATGGATCCGGCGAGATCCATTGCCACGATGAACGATTCTTCCTCCTTGGTTTTCGCAAACGGCAGAACATGGACATGGAACGGTGCGACAGCAGAAGGCCACAGAAGTCCCGCATCGTCGTGAAGAACCTCTGCAAGGGTTCCCATGATCCGGGATGTGCCGATGCCGTAGCAGCCCATGTACACCGGCTTCTCCTTGCCATCTTTATCCGTAAACTGGAATCCGAACGCATCAGAGAACTTCGTGTAAAGCGTGAAGACATTCCCCACCTCCGCAGCACGGTGCACGTCGTAACGCTTTCCCGTTTCGGGGTCCAGATCCCCTTCCCGCGCGACTTTGATGTCGTAAAATTGTTCCGGAACGGCGACATCCCGGCTGAAATTCGCATTGGTCGTGTGTTTGTCGGTTTCGTTCGCTCCGCACTCGAAGTTCTTCCGATGAGCTGTGGATTCGTCCCATACAAGATGAACCGATGATGGGAGACCGATGGGTCCGGCGTAACCGACTTCAGCCTTTGTGAGTTTTTTGACCTCCTCAGCGGATGCCAGCTGCATGTTGGAACAACCAACAACTTTTCGGAGCTTCTCCTCATTCACGTCGTATCCGCCGCGCACCATCGCTGCGACAAAGCCCTTGTCGGAAGAGAAGAGCAGCGTTTTCGTCGTGCGCTCTACTTCAATTTTCAGGAATGCAGCAAGTTCGGCGACACCAATGATCCCTTTCCCTGTCACATCCCTGCGCGGCAACTCTTTCTCCTTGGGATCACCCCAGAGAATTGCTTTGCTCGGCGCAACCTCACGGTTGTAGTACGTATCTGTTCCCGGAATCTGGAAAAGCTGATCTTCCCCCATAGGGCAGAGCGTCTGGAATTCCCGCGAGTACTCCTTGCTGAAGTCTCCCCCTGAGGCGAGCGCGATGACCGTGCGGTCGCCGAGTCCAACACGATCAAAAAACCGGGTATAGGCGGGAATCGCCTTGTGGAAGAAGTAATCGAGCATGTCTTCCTCTGATGTATGAAAGCTGTAGAGATCCTTCATGCGAAACTCGCGGCATCGGAGTAATCCGGATTTCACGCGCGCTTCGTTGCGAAATTTCGTCTGGATCTGGTACGCAGCACAGGGAAAATCTTTGTGGCTTACCGCAAAGGACTGTACGAGCGGCGTGATCACTTCCTCGTGCGTGGAATTGAGGACGTAATGCGCATCGTGAATCTTCCTTCCGAGATCGTTTGCCGCGCATGCCTGAAACAGAATACCGACAGAGTTGAGCCTTCCCGTCTTTTCCCACTGTTCAAATGGTGTCAGGGACGGGAGGAATACTTCTGCCCCGATCGGATCCATTTCCTCCCGGAGCAGATTTTCGATATTCCGGAGTACACGCCATCCGAGCGGCAGAAAAGAGTAAACGCCGGCCATGGTTTTGTTGATGAAACCCGCGCGCGTGAGGAGATCGGCATTCACGCTCTCGGCGTCCGCGCGGGAGGATTTGGAAGTCTTTGCGAAAATCTGGGACTGGAGCATGGCGAAAGTTTACAGCTTGCTGATGGCGATGCCCAGAGCGGTCACCAATGCCCCAAACACAATGCCCCCAAGTACTTCAATGAATGAATGCCCGAGCCGCTCGGCGTAGTGCCGCAGATGCTGAAGCTGATTGAGTGCCTTAGCCTGCTCCCCTACAGCTCGTCTCACACTCATTGCGTCGTACCACACGACGCACGCGAAAACAAAGGCGATGGCGAACTCCTCAGATTGCAACCCCAGTTTGTACCAGAGAATAATGAGGAGCGACGTGACGAATGCCGAATGCGAACTTGGAAATCCCCCCGGACGAAAGAGCGCGAGGTGCCAGTGCCCTGAGCGGAAGTCCTCGACGATCATCTTGGTGATCTCCGTGAGAACGAGGACGACCATGGGGATGGCGAAGAGGTAGTCGTGGAGGGTTTGCATAGGGGAAGCATACAACAAACAATGATCGCGTGTGACGGCTACCGTAGAGACGTCCGGCCGGACGTCTCTACACCGCCGCCACGTCACACACTCCCTTATACGGACACCATTTACACACAGCCGCCGCCGGCGTCGGTCGGAAATCTTTTTCGGTGATCCGTCCGTGGATCGCTGTGATCTGCTTGATCGCATCCTGCACTTGTCCTGCATGGCGCGTTGTCCGCATCTCCAGAATCCCGTCTTCGGTGATGTGGAGCAGGGACAATACGACCGGCAGCTCTCCGAAATCCTCACGCGCCGCCAGTGCATAAATCGAAAGCTGCAAATCGGCATCCACTTCCGCCTGCGTCCGCGGCTGCGACGTCTTGAAATCGATGACATGCAAACCTTCCGGCGTGCGCTCAATGCGATCGAAGCGGCCAGTAAGAGTGAAGCGATGAGCGATGAGCGGATAGCGTGTAGCTTTCGCGGCTAACCGCTCATCGCTAACCGCTAACCGCTCATCGCCAATATCAATTGAAAATCCCTTCTCCACCGCCACCACTTCCCGCGGTCGTTCGCTCCACCATGCATAAAACAATGTCATTAACTCCTCTCCTCTCATACGCGCAGCGTCTGCTTCGACTCTCGTTGGGAATGCATTCAACGGAAAATGTTCATGCCATAAGGCATGTAAGCGGATAGCGGATAGCGGTTGGCGATTAGCTTCCTGCTCCTCTACAAACAACCTCGGTTGTCTGCTAACCGCTAATCGCTTATCGCCAATCGCTTGCTCATCCGAGGATTGCATCATCTCCAAATCCCCCCACTTCTTCAGCGCATTGTGCACCGACGCACCAAATGCTTCCCCCGGAGAAACTCCCTTTGGAATTTTCTTGATGTAGCAATACTCGTACTGACGGGGGCAGCGGCGATAAGCCGCTAACTGCGTAAAACTCAGCGCCATAGTATGGAGTATATATGGTACAATATACACATGCACATGAGTCCACGCCTCTGTTGGGTATCCGGTGAACGCACACCCGAAAAGGTCTACATCACGCGGGTCTTCTGCTACGGCTCCTGGGAGGAATGGAAAGATATGTGGCGGAGCTTCCCGGAGAGTTCCATCGAGGATGCCGTACACTCGCCGCTCAAGGGCTCTTGGACTCCTCAGGGCAAGGCATTCGCGGAAACCCTTTTCGATATTCCTCTACCGGATAACGCAATCCTGTCGTATCTCCCCGCTACCAATGATGCACACCGCGATCTTGCCTGAAGCACAACAGCGGCTATGGAGACATCTCACAGAAGAAGCAGATTGGTTGCAATCAGCAAAGTGGTACCTCGCCGGCGGTACGGGGCTGGCTCTGCAGCTCGGTCATCGTCTATCGGTAGATTTCGACTTCTTCTCAGCGAACCCTGGAGTGCAGGGCATTGCGGATCACCTCAGGAAGATGGGTGCTCTCACACTGATGTCGGAGGATAGTCACACACTCTACTGCACCGTCGACGGTGTGAAAATGAGCTTCATCGCAAACTATCCGCCACCGCTCCTCCACGCCCCGCTACAGGAAGGGCACGTGGACATCGCGTCCGTCTGGGACATCGCTCTGATGAAACTGATTGCCGTTGTCCAACGCGCCGCTCTGCGAGATTACATCGATCTCGCACAGATTCTGCGGGGGGAGATCCGACTCGGTGCCCTCCTGGATGCCGGACCGCAGAAATACGGCGACCGATGGAATCCGATGATTGTCCTACGTGCGCTCACGACCTTCCATGATCTGGAAGGAGAAATACCGAAGGTGCTGGATACCGTGCTCGCCGGCACATGGCAACAGATTCTTCGGGAGGCAGTAAAGAAAACCGCACTGAAATAGCGTGCGATTCTCTACGACCTTGGCGGACCAAAAACTCCCCCGAGAGTTACTGAAAAAACATCTCCCCGCACTGCGGATTCCCGAAGACCGCCGGGCATTTCTCATGCTTTTGCTGGCTGACGATCGTTCCACATCTCGTCACCCCGGTGACTGCGGCGGAAGTGCAGAAATTTTTCCGTGAGCTTGCAAAGGGATTGAGGGGTGATGTCATGGATGAATAGACGATCCACAACATGAGCGCACCGAATGCTGCACCAAGGGAAATCCCCTTCGGGATTTTTTTGATGGTGCAGTACTCGTACTGACGGGGGCAGCGGCGATAGGAAGCCAACTGCGTGAAGCTCAGGGGCACGACATAAGAGTATTCCGTAACGCTTCTCCTGCGAAAGAGACATTTACGCGGCCTCTTTCCTGGCTACGCTCTTACCGTACCTTTTATTGATTTCTGCAAGCTCGCGAATCACTTCGTTATATTTTCCAGCCGTGCTGGGATCGACTCCGCCCAAAGAATTGACCATTCCCGTCACGGCATATCCCTCAGGATTCGCCCACTTAATGAACGCATGGTTGAGACCGACCTGCCACTGCCCGTCAACGAATCTGGCATACAAGTATTTGTTGAAGATCCATCCCATTTGCAGCTGGAACTTATCACCCTTCTGCGCACCACCCCGCTCAAGGAGCAAAAGCCTACCCTTGTCGTAACACTCCTGCTGCAATTCTTCGGGTAAGAATGTCTTTTCCTTTGCAATCGTTTGCGCTGTTTTTTGCTCCTCCTGCAAAGACTGCAATTGATATTCCGCGGTGAGGAGGTTTTTCGTTGCATCCAGATTCGTGACGCGTCCATCGGGTACATATCTGCGCTTCCAACCGATACGCTGGAGTTCCAAGGGATCTGTTTCGAGCACGACACCAAGTTTGTTGATGATGCCCTGATAGGAAATCATAGTAAGTCCTTCCGGTTTTGCCGCTTCCGCAAGCAATTGATCTGCCTGTTCAGAGAGCCGCTCGCGGAATAATTCGGACGCCGTATAGCGCGCCTGTGCTTCGCCGACGCTTTCCGTTCCTCCCGTGCCAACGAAGTCCGTAGATGCGATGCGACCATCGAGCTTCAGAAAATCGTCTTGGCACGCGAGGATGAGATCTTGTTTCACAACCGTTTTCTTTTGCTCGGGAGAGAGCTGCGTCGGCATTCTCTGCATCAGATTGAATTGCAGGATTTTTTGCGAGCGCTCTGCAGGGACATACTCTATAATCGCACGCTGCTTATCCATCGCTTGCGATGCATTCTTCCATGGCATCTCCTCAGGACGCTTCCCTTCGTCGCGGAGTTTTGCCAGCATCTCCGCGTATCGACGTGCATTAGCATATGTATCTCCCAGCATGTAACTGAACGAACCATCCGTCGTGCGACCGATATATTCCATCTGATCCATCACAAAGCAATCGAAGCGTCGCGTGTACTGCTCATCTGTTTCCTCAGTCTGCTTCGCAAGTAAGGATGTGCGGACGACGTACGCTTTTGTAATCTCCAAACGCGTGCTCTCATTGGCTTTCTCGATCCTCTGCTCGCCCTCCTCTTCCCATTGCTGATACGCCCCGATATTACCGGATTCCCCAGCCGTCTTCGCTCGCATAATTTGCTCCACAATCGTGCCCTTTCCCCACCCCTGCCAATACCCCCGCTTGCCGGGACCTAGTTCCTTGAGCTTTTCCAAAAGCTCACCGGGAGAAAGCGCCTTCTGCCAATCTTTGGAAGTTCTCAACCACGTCTCCGTCACTCCTTCCGCTTTGCGATAGACGAATCCTCCACTGAGGGTAGCCGCGGCAACCGGAAGCATGATGAGTCCACCGGAAGCACCCAGAGCCGTAAGCAGACTTTGACCTCCCACATACGCCTTCACAATAGCAACACCACCAATCGCGAGACCGGCTGCGCTCTGCGTTCCCTCAACTCCATAAATGTAATTCGCGTTTCGATAAAGATCAGCAAGCGCGGCATTCTTCGAATTCATCGCTGTTTCGATGCGTGCGCCATTTGCAGCGTAGTCACAATATGCCATGTACGCACCAAAGAGATCGCCTGCGGCACCGACGGCATTCAATCCTACTCGGAAATTGCGGGCAGCACTCGCAGCATTCATTGCACGGGTAATTTCTGCTACGTCACCGGTTTGTACCGCACCCGTGATGATTTTTTGTGCACCGGGACTTTCGTTGATCAGTGCAAATACCTCTGCATCGAGTTTGATGAGTTTTTGCTCGGAAGCGGCTTCGAGGAACGCGCGGACATTTTGTGCTTCTGCACCTTCGCCAAATTTGGAGAGCAATTGCTTCCATCGGGTTTCATCGGCTGCGGATAATACTTCCGCGGCTGCAACGCCTTTTGCGGTCTCTGTTACTTCATCTATAGCACCCGTCGCACGCTCAGCAGCTTTCGCAGACTGTGCGGCGACATCTCCTTCTCCAATGACTTTGCCCGATCCATCGACCACCGTTCCATCTCTCCGAACCACATTAAATGCGGGCTTTTCCGAAGCTGAAGATGTGATTTTTGCGGTCTCGGGTTTTGGCTCAATGACTTCCCCACCCGCAGCTTGACGCAGACGACTGCCTGCGGAGGTATCGGTAGCGGATGTCGGCACCTTATTGAGAGCATCTGCACTATCCGGTGCTGCATCGACCACATTTGCACTTCCCTCTCCCAAATGGCGCATCAATCCTTCCATGTGTGTCAGTTCGATTTTTGTGGGATCAATATTGGGATACCGTGCTTTCACGGCCTTGATAAACCAGTCTGGTAATTGATCCGGAGGAACACGTTTCAGATATGTATGGAAATCTTCAGCTGCCCGACCAAATGCTTTTTCAAATTGCTTGATGGAAGCTTCACTTACCTTTCTGTTCTTTGCGAGAAAAAGACGATTGGCCTGATCTGCGACAAATTCCTTCCGCATCCATAATCCTTCCGGAGTCGCCGCAGCAAAGCGCCTGGAGAATGTACCAAGCCGCAGTTTGGTTTCCAGACGAAGAGCGTCTGCCTCGCGGGCAATGACTAAGCGCGTAGGAGAATTGGAAATTCCAAGTTCCACGGTGCCCTTTGCAATGCGCCATGTTCCTTTTGCACCGCGTGTGATGGAATAGACCGGCCAGCCGAATGCCTCCCCGATCACATTGGCTCCTCTGCCGATACGATTGAGGGTCACCGCCTTCAGCGCGTACAGGGATGTCGCATAGACAAAGACTCCCTCGATATACGTCGCAACCAGATCGCATCCTTCGGGAAGATCAATATGCCCATCCGCAAACCCCTCAATAAGCTGGCTCCAGCCTTTGATGTTACATTCAACAACTTTGCCTCCGATCCAGAGTGTACAGGCGGTTTCATCAATAACAAGATCGATACCATCGAGACTCATGGCTCCGACCATTGCTGCCCAGAACAATGCATCCGACTTGTACTCACCGGATTGCCTCTTCTTGAGCACTGCACTCGTGTGCTCATGATTCATCAATTCGTAAGCAGCAGGGCCGAATGTTTCCACTAACTTATCAATCCCTTGCTCTACTCCTCCGATGACTGCCTCTGCTGGTTTTTCAATGACATCGGGCAATGCATCAGGCAAATAGTCCCGATCATCTTTTCTTTTTTTATCATCGGCAGTTTCTTTTGATCCGGGACCGTATTTGTTCCACATTTTGTATCCGAGATATCCGGTCAAACCAGCAAAGGGCACCCATAGCATCCAATTCCACTTACTACGTTTCTCGTCTGAGGCACCACCCTTCTTTTCGCCACGCATCCATTTCCAGAGCGCATAGAGCCCCACACCACCTAGAGTAATTGCAGAGAGAGTGGCGATCTGTTTGCCGGTCCACTCTCTGGGATCAGCGGATTGCGGAAACCATTTCTCCGGTGCCGCGGAAATTTTCTTCTGCAACTGTTCCTGTTTTGCAGGTGTCTGCGGAACAGATTCCTCGTATGGTGCGCGTGATTGTTCTAATGGCTTCAGAGGCGTATTGGTTTCGTTCGATTCTTCCTTTGTTTTGACCTCTTGTGCAAAAGGATCTTTCGAAAGACTGTCGCGAAGCAAATCGAGTTCACTCCTGAGAGAAAGAACCTCTTCTTCGGATATCAGTTGCTCCGGATCCTTAGCTCCTTCCTGCTCATTCGCGTCAACACGTTCACGCAGAAGCTTCATATTGTCATCAGCGATTGTCTGTTGCTCGGCTCCGAGCTTCTGAAGTCCCTCGCGTACTGTCGTCAGAATTCCCGGACGATCCGTCGTCGTAATGCGGCGAAGTTCGTCGAGTAACTCCTGTGTGGGATGATTTTTATCACAGAAGAATTCGAGCAGTTTATTGGCCGGAGAGATCTCGACGTTGTCTGCCATAAATCCCTTAATTATAGCAAAAAACCACGATTTGCGCCATTCTCCATCGGGCAATTACTCGTGTTTCACGCAGCCAAACCAAACTTTTCTCCTCGTCTCCCCTTCATCACATTCGTTGCAGCTTCTCTTGTCGTTCTCCATGTCCGTCCCACTGTGTATCCAGCCGCCGTACCTGCGAATTCCACCGCGTCATTCAAACCGTTAACCGTCGCGTAACTCGCACGACGCACCCAGCCAATTTCAGCCCCTACAGGACCTTTTTCGGATTCGCCGGCTTCGATGGATTTGGGTATTTCTGTCATGGTGACTTAGGCAGATTGTTCGAGAGTGAATTCCAAATCAAAAATCTTGCTTCGGTCTCCGCCACGAGCCGGAATTTGCACTGTTACATCCTTAGATGCAGCAGCAAGTTTTGCCTTGGCCTCTGTAAAGTCCTCGCCCTCAATGGTAGCGAGATTATTGAAGACTAATTGTGAGGGCTGCTCTCGTGTTCTCATCCCTGTAATACTTCCAACAAGATTCTGCTGCTCCCCCACCCTCGTAATGCGAAAGTGTTTTTCTCCGATCTTGATCAACTGTGCACCACCTCTTTCCACGACCTTCAAATCCGTACCTTGAAAAGTTCCCTGTAAGCGAACAGTTTCTAGCGCAGCCGGATTTTCCGGGGATTTCTGCTGATCTTTTGGAGGGACACTCTTTTCTGGAACAGTGCTGGAACCCTTCGATGCAATTAACTGTTTTTGCTTCTCTGAAACAAACGGCGCAATAAAGCGAACGCCCAGAGATGCAAGGAATGCGAAGCCCGTCACTTGAAGCAATCGACGACCCAAGCTGGGCTTTTGCCCTGATTGGAGACCCTTGCCAGCTAGCTTACTGAGCCCCCAATAGAGAATACCTGCGGGAACTGCAACTGCGGCTGCCAGACCAATAACGTGCACTCTCTTTTCCTCTTTTGAGAGATTTGGATCGTTCATGATATTTACAGCCTGCTCGCCGATTTGTGCCATAGCATCCGTACCCTTTTTGACCTGATTACCGACAAACTCTGTTCCCTTTTTGGCACCTTTTGCGAGTGAATCAATGCCTGTGTTAATAGCTGAACCGACGGTTTCCTGCGCGCTTTGTGAGAAGCTCTGCTCTTGTCTCCGCACTTCATCTTCAAGATCAACAAGACGCTTGCTGAGGTCGAGATTCGGATCGAGCGCCAGTTTGTCTTTTTCCATTTTAATATCGTTCAGGAGTTGGGCGCGATCTGCACCCTCCATCTTGGCAATTTGTTCCTTCAGTAATTCCTTATTCACGCCAGTTTTGGCGTAGCCAAGTACTTCTGCACGCGTGGACTTTGCCTTCTTTTCCGGAGCTGTATCACTGTTACCCATAAAAATAATTGAAAAGAATACTAAATTTTCTCAAACGTGAGATGTTTCACCGCAAGCTTTCCTGCCTGCAGGTTATTCACAATATCCTGAACGCTGACGGCAAGATCTCCACCGTTGTGGCGTAGTTCCGTCGCACCGATATTCTGGGCATCTTTGGCGGTCAGAGCTGCTGCCGTAGCCGGTGCATCATTCACCTTCACCTTGTACTGCACATTGTTGAAATTCACGGAATCGCTCGCGATACGGATCTTACTTTGGCCAATTTGCATCTCGACCGGCGAAGTGAGAGGAAGATTCTGATTGAGCTTCAATCCATTGATACCAAAGAGATTCTGCTGTGTTTCCGGCGAGCCGGAGGGCACGGAGAAGTTATTGGTGAGATTGGCTGCAAGCAATCGCTCCATGGTAATGGTGGTTTTATTTTCTGGTGTTCCGGGATTCGCTGCCACGTACTTCCGGAGATACGCGGAAACCCGCTCATACATGTTCGCCCCGGGAAAGCCGGCAAGAAGGGGGGCCAGTTGCTTGTACGCCTTATTGCAATCCTCTTCGAAGACGCTCATTACTATCTGCTTATTCTGTTCTCCAAACTCACGAACACCCTCCCAGATGTCCATCCTGTTCACTTTCTCCTGAGCAATCTTCGTAAAGAAATTTTCCTTCATGCCGAAACTTGTCGGGGCTGCCATCACTTTCCAGAATTGCTTCACAAGGAAATTCCATGCATCACCTGCTTTTTCCGGTACGGTGACTCCCATGAATTCTCCGATGGCCGTCACCCCCTCTTTGATCTTGCCCCAAGATTGCTCAAATTTTTCCTTCACTTGTTTGACCAGCTTCGGCGTGCGGTCGGGGTTTGCTTGCTGTTGGATAATCTGTTCGATCTGAGCAACCCGGCTATCAAGATCCTTAAGAAAAGCTTCTTTCTCAACATTAGAAAGTTCCTGAGCCTCATCGCCAGTCTCCACTTCCTCTCGAACAGCTTCTTTAAGTTTCGGTAGGCGTTGCACATTGAGCGAACCATTTTCTCCTTTTTCTACCTGCTGCTTGAGATTGCCAAGCTGATCGACAATTTGCCCATGCGAGAGATTCTTCTGTTGAAGCTCATACAATGCCCGATCGATCGGATCGGTCGGGATTTCCGCCGGTGTATTCTTTGGTTTGTTGATGTTGTCACCGGGTGCCATAAAAATGTTTGGAAAAAATTACGCTGCTGTTTTTTGTACCCCTGCCAAGGTCGCCACCGTTTTCTGCAGCGCCGCATTCCATGGAATATTCCGTGCGCGGTCGAGAATGGATTTCAGCCGATCCACTTGTGGAGGAGTCATGCGCGCGAGTCCGGCGAGCCAGTAGGCACGCTCGGCATCGGTGAGCAGTAAGCTCTCACGAATCATCGTCTGGAGAAGACTCAGGTCGACCATAAGAAGAGGGATGTGTATTTCACTATTATTCTATCAGAAAACGGCGTTTTGAACAATGCATTGAAAATGCACGCCTAGCCGTGCAGAATGCATTTATGAACGTCACCCACTTCGAAAAAGGATTCCAGTATTCCGCAGATCAGCTTCTGCTTGTTGCACGCAAACTCGGCAAGCTCGCAACGTATTGCGGTCGGATCAAAGATGAAGCTTCTCAGATCCGCGTGGAATCGCAACGTCGTGATGCAAAGAAAGAGCGCGATCAGGTGAAAGTGATGATCACTATAGAACTCCCAAAAAAGATTCTCCGCGCGGAATCCCGAAGACCTGATCCGGTGGAAGCAGTGGATCGATGCATCGAAAAACTGGAGCCGCAGGTGAAGAGGTATAAGGAGATGCAAACGGGAATCGGAAAGAATCGCAGGGCAAGAAGAAGACAGAAATAGAAAGGGCACAAATCCCAAGGGCGCAAGGGCGCAAATTCCCGCTACACAAAAAACATTCCTTGTGCCCTTGCGCCCTTGGTTCTTGCGCCCTTCATCTCCGCTATACTTCTCCTATGTACCGAATTCTCGCCTTGCTCTTGCTATGGGTAACCTTCCCCTCCTTCGCTGCCGAGAGCCCTATTTCCGGTACAGAGCCCGTTGCCGTGATTGCCGGACCCGAGGATGTAGCCGTGGGACGTACGCTCGTTTTAGAGGCACTCGGAAGCCGCGGACTTGGAGAGAAAACGACCTACAAGTGGTACAGAGACAATATTTCCATTCCGATCAGCAGATCCGTGGAAGTGGTGTACACACCCGACCGACCGGGAGTGACAGTATTCCGGGTGGTCATCAATACGACCGTCAATGGCGAGCAGTATGAGATCACCTCTGAAAAAACTGTCACGGTGTATCGCAGAAAAATCGCGCTCATTGCCGATGCGGGTGTTTCGGGAGACAAGCTCACACTCCATGCACAGGCGGCAGGCGCCGCAGGCGTATATCTCCGCGTTGTCCAACCGGGCGAGACTATCCCCTTGGATAGCGAACAGACGTTGACAGCGATCATGACGGAGCAAAGCGATGCGCTTGCGGGAGCCGAAAGCGTCATCTTGTGGACAAACGGTCTCACCGGCATTCAGGCGCTGAGCAATGCACTGGAATCCGCGCCGGACCGCAAGGCGGCACTCGCGAATCAGACGATCGTGATGATCAGCGACGGAAGTCTTTCACGTCTTGCCCGCACCGTCCGCGGACATTTTGCGGTACTCCAGCCCGACCGCATTCTGGTGACGCGCAAGGAAGCCATCAATCCGATTATCGCCGCAGAGAATATCGATGCAGCATTACAGG
>MFXW01000073.1 GCA_001787585.1 Candidatus Peribacteria bacterium RIFCSPHIGHO2_02_FULL_53_20 | reverse complement strand
GGAGGCAGGTGTACTCAGGCTGTGTACACTCAGCAGCTTCTGTTTGAAGGAGGATTGGGAAGGGGAGGATCGCAACAAATGCTCCAATACTCAGGGCACTCACTATTCTCATGGAAGGAGAGTATTAGCACCCTTCCCAACACACAAATAGTTCCTCTTGCACTTCCTTGGCACACCCTCTCCACAAGCCTATTCTTGTTCCGATGATCCGCGCACTTACGGACAATGAAATCCATGAACTGCTGGAGAAGGAATGCTACGGGCATCTCGCATGCATCGAGAAACCGAAGAGACCGTATGTGGTGCCGATTACGTACGTCTACCACGAGAACGCTCTCTACAGTTTTTCGTTCCAGGGCACAAAAATTGACATCATGCGGAAAAATCCACACGTGTGCTTTCAGGTTGAACGGCTGCGAGAGGAAAATCAATGGCGCAGCGCGATGGTGTGGGGAACCTTTGAGGAGCTGTCTGGAAAGGAGCGCGATGCTGCGATGTCCCGGATCCTCGAACGCCTCTGGTGGGAGAGTAACCGCGATCATCCGATCTTCCTCCCGTTTCGCAACTCGGCGGAGACTCTGGAGAAATCAAAACACGAGAAGAACGTCGTTCTCTATCGTATCCTCATGGAGGAAAAAACAGGGCGTTTGGAGCAATACGAGTGAAAGTAATGCTCGGCAAACACACATTTTTGCTGTAAAATATGTAGAATGCACAAAAAATTCCTTACCGCCTTTTGCGTCGTGGCATTCCTCGGAATGCTAGGCACTCTTGTGTATTTCATCACCGAAGAAATGTCTGTCTCCGGAGTGGAACTTCTCGGTAAAGTGGGCGGCGGAAATAATGGAGGAGGCAATGGAGGAGGAGGGGGCAACGGGAATAATGGTGGAGGCAATGGAGGCGGAGGCGGTAACGGGAATAATGGAGGGGGAAATGGCGGTGGCAACGGAGGGAATAATGGAGGAGGAAATGGTGGTGGTACGGGAGGTGGAGATGGTGGAAGTAGTGGAGGAGATACGGGAGGTAGTGAAGGGGATACAGGAAGCGGCGGAGATGATGGCGGCGGAAGGGCAAGCATCCGCAGTCGTGGCATCGCGCAGCACGCGGCGGTGATGCATATGCTGCTCAAGCGCTTCGGGCTTCACACAAACGCCGGATATTTGTATACATATCATCACGAAAACATTCACCCTGCAGCATTCGCATCGCAGAAAGAAGAAGCTGCGTGGGGGAAGAAAGTCCATGAAGTCTCCTGCCGCATGTATACCTACCTGAAACGCCAGCGGGACATCCGTCCGAATCTGAAGAACGGTTACATCGATTGGATCACCGGTCAGGTGGCCCAGGCAATCGGAGAGGACCCAGATGAAGTCCGAGCGGCTCTTCTCGGATATCCACACAGTCACGCACACACCAGCGCAGCGCTGAAGAATCTCGGGGAAGCGGGATGCGCGGCGCAAGGATCACAATCCGCGATCAAAAACGAGGATTTTGCGGAGCAACATGCCTTACATGAGCATGTGGAAGATGGCCTACGATTCACCATCCTCGATCAATCCACAGACGCGGAGATCGCCTTCCGGATCATGAGTGGGGCAGTGGTCTTCACGGATTACGGCATCAGCCATACAAAAGAAATGCACCTCCTGATCGTCCGCGACGATCTCCGGCAGTTCCTGCATGTGCACCCCGAGCGCGACACAGACGGAACCTGGCACATTCCCTACAGTACACTTTCCGGCGGAACCTACTGGTTGTTTGCCGACTTCGTTGATGCGAATATGGAGCACTACACGGTGCGCTTCATTCGAACCTACGCGGGTGAACCCGGCGAGACCGGCATCGTACGGGATACGCGAACAAAGAAGAACGTCGGGAAATACACCGTGCAACTTGAGGAAAAACCGTACAGCAACGGCACGCTCTTCACGTACCACATTGCAGATGTGGATGGAAACGCACCATACCTGGAGACCTACCTCGGAGCCCTGGGTCACAGCATTGTCATTTCACCGAAGGGAGACTTCATCCATACGCACCCCTCCCCCACCGGAGACTACCTGACATTCCACATCACCGATCCCGCCGATGACTTCTACCGCATCTTTACGCAGTTCCAAGTACAAGAAGAGGTACTCACGGTAGAGTTTGACTGGACGCCGGAGACATCGCATATCCATCCGTAAGCGTCCCCCTGAGAAAGAATCTCACAGTCATACAGGCTTCTGCGGTTTCGCGTATGCCACAATATCCTCTACACTGCTTCTGATTCTTCCCCATTTTTTCATGCAATCCCGTCTCGGTACCATCATCGGTTGGACATGCGCTATCCTCGTTGCCGCACTCAATGCCTTCGCCGCCTACTCAAAATTTTTGCCAGTCGTTCCTGGTTCCCCTGCGGAGGAGTATGGCAAGACTCTTGGCACGGCGGGGCTGGAGCGACCGCTCGGCGTCCTCGAGATCATCATCGTAGTGCTCTTCCTCGTTCCACGGACATCGACTGTGGGCTTCGTTCTCATGATCGGCTACATGGGGGGAGTTCTTGCGACCATGCTCACGCACGGGCTCTCGCATGCAGATTCGCTCATGATCTATGTCGCGCTTTTGCTCCTCACGATCAGCGCGTGGTTTAGGAATCCGGAGCTGGTTGCGAGGCTGCGAGGAAAGACGGTGTAGTTCTCACTCTACTCTCTTCGCACCCCCTCACCCAACCCTCTCCCACGGGGAGAGGGGTAATGAGATTGGATGCTTCTAAAAAGTTCTGAAATGAAGTCCATTTCACTCGTGAAACAGTGGCGGTCGCATTGGAAAAGCGCCGTCACGCATCCAGCGAAGGGTGCAATGAAAACGCGCTGTTTGACGAGCGAGCCGCTGCGAGCGAGGAGTTCGCGTTTTCCGCACCCTTCGCGCCAGATGCGTAGGCGCTTTTCCACAAGCGACCTGTGTTTCTTTGCGGTACTTTCTTTGCACAGGCAAAGAAAGTACCAACCTCATGAGAAGCATCCGATGCTCCACTACCTTCAGACCCCCTCTCCCTAACCCTCTCCCTACGGGAGAGGGAAAGACGCTTCACGCAGTAAACGAATGATATGATGCAATAGTATGGATAGCTCTGTGCATATCACCGCCGGCTACACCTTCTTCGCAATCGATGAAGAGCGGCTTCCCACACTCCAAAAAGAGCTTCTCGCGTTCGGACGCTTACATGATCTGTGTGGGCTCACACTGCTTGCAACCGAAGGAATCAACGGCACGGTGTGCGGAACCGCGGAAGCGATCGCCGCATGGAAAGAATATCTGATAGAACACTTTGGACCGATCGTCTTTAAAGACAGCGCTGCACAATCCCCGGTCTTCCGGCGCTGGTCGGTGAAGATCAAACCGGAAATCGTGGCCATCAAGCGAGATACGGTGAAACCGGACAGGCGACGCAATCATCTCACACCGCAGGAATGGGAGAAGATGCTCCAAGAACACGATGTGACCATCGTCGATGCACGTAATCATTTTGAAATAGCATTGGGCAAATTCCGTGGAGCGATTGATCCGGAGATCCGGAGCTTCTCGGAGTTTCCCGACTACGTTCGGCGCTCTGGCATCGCAAAGGATAAGAAAATCCTCCTCTACTGCACCGGCGGCATCCGTTGTGAAAAGGCAGTCATCGCCATGGAGCAGCAGGGGTACACGAATGTGTTTCAGCTTGAGGGCGGCATCCTCGCATACCTTGAGCAGTATCCCGAAGGCACCTTTGAAGGAGAATGCTTCGTCTTCGACAGGCGCACCGCTGTAGACCGCAATCTCCGTCCATCCAAGGTATATGGGATCTGCCCGCACTGCGGAGATCCCGGAACGGTGCAAATCGCCTGTGCGGTGTGTGAGCAAGCGACCATCATTTGCAGCGACTGCCACGGGAATGCATGTCGAAGGGCGTGCTCGAAGAACTGCGCACATATCGGAAAAAGACCATAATTTCCCGGAAGATGATGTATTGCTTTTGTAATACAATTGATATACAATAGAGATATGCCCAAGCACCCCACCACTATCCGTCTGGACCAAAGTCTCCATAAGCAGGTTTCCCGTGAGGCGGAGAAGCATGGTCTGAATTTCAGCAACGTCGTGCATTTGCTGTTGCAGGCATACATCGAAGGGTCTGTTCATATCGGGGTAACGCAGTATCCGAAGGGATATATTGAACAGCTGGAAAAAGAATCGGCTTCACTGATGAGGCAGTATAAAAAGGGCAAAATTAAGAGCTATTCCTCTGCCAATGCCCTTTTCAATGATATTCTCCGTCGGTGAAATGCAGAGTCATTCCATCGAAGCGTTTTATCAAGACCTTGCGGAAATATGCGAAGGGCGGAAATAAAAAGGTGATACAAGCGGCGGAAGAGGTTATCGATCTTCTGGCAATGCATGACCAGAGATCTTTATATGTTCTCGGAACGCGTTGGCAAGACCATGCCTTGAAAGGCAATAAGCGGGGTATTCGTGAATTGCATCTGAGCATGGATGACTTGCTGCTGTATTGCCTTGATGAAGATCACGCGCTGATTGAACTGCTGGATATCATCAGTCATGAAAAACTACGGAAAATGTGAGTCTTCTCCATTCCAAAACAAGGGGTCGCTTGCGCAACCCCTGTGTTTCCGGCTACAAAACAAATATCTTCGATTATTTATTTTTTGATCCGCGACCCTCCTTGTTCAAGCCGAAGTGCATCGCGAATTTCAGATCCGGGTTGGCCTTCAGACCATTTTGGATCGTCGTGCGGTAGGCTTCGTTCGCGGACTTCACCGCAGCCTTGCGGGCGGTTGCATCCGTCATGTTCGAAGCAGCAACGAGTGCGTCCCGGTGCGTGGTGGTCGCATTCTTGAAGAGGCTGACTACGGCATCGATATTGGTAAGGAATTTGTTGTGCTTATCGATCATTTTCTGCACGTTCTCCTGCGTAAGCGAAGGACGGACACGCGCTTGAGCAGAGGCGCTGGAACCGACACCCTGCGCGCCAGCGATTGGAGCAGCAAGTGCAAGAGCGGAAAGGCCGGTAAGAACTCCGGCAGCAATAAAGCGTTTCATGATAATAGGGAGAAAAAAAATAAAGATAGTTCGTCGCGACTGTCTCCACTATAGGAAGTCGATGTTAACGTCCGATTAAAGGATGGATGTCCTCCTTTTCCTGAGCAGAGAGACGATAAACGTCGTCCCTTTCCCGGGATCGCTTCGCACGATGATCGTCCATCCGTGGAGATCCACAATGCGTTTGACGAGTGCCAATCCGAGACCGAGGCCCTCTGAAGGTCGCGCGCGGGCGGCATCCTCCTGGTAGAAGCGGTCGAAGATATGCGGAAGCGCCTCCGGAGAAATTCCCTTGCCGGTATCTTCGATCATGAGGGAATCCGGCGTGAGACGGACGGAGATGCGACCGCCTGCTGTATTGAACTTGATGGCATTCCCCATGAGATTCCCGAGGAGTTGCCGCAGCAGCGTGGGATCGCCCTGGACCGTCACGGGAGCAAGCGTCGCTTCGATCTTCACCTGTTTCTCTTGAGTGAGGGAACGATGCTTCTCCAAAACGTTTTCCGTAAGCGCGCGGAGATCGACGGATTCCATTTGAAGGATGAACTGGTCGAGGCGGGCAAGTTCCAGAAGCCGATCGATCAGTGTGGAGATTTCGCGCAGCTCTTTCTTTGCTGTGTGCAGATGTTCCCGGTTATCGGGAGTGAGAAGCGCGAGATCGATGGAAGTATGGACGGCGGTAAGCGGCGTCCGGAGCTCATGGCTCGCATCTTGGGTAAATTGCTCGAGCCGCTCCATCATCTGCGCTGCGGGATGCAGGCTTCTGCGGGCAAAGAGCAATCCCATGCTGAACGTGAGCCCCGAAATGCCTCCGCTGATCACGAGGAAGAGAAGCACACGAAATAGCAGATCGTGCGGCGAGGAAAGGTCCGCCACCTGAATGTATCCCCGCAGCGTGCCACCGCGAACAACGGAGGCGGTGAGGATGTCGTATGTTTCGTCTCCGGCGGAGACGGTGACAAGACCCTTCGTTGGCGTAAAAGGAATGCCTTCGTAGAGCGCTCCAGACAAGAGAATTGTGCCATCGCTGTCCACGATACGGAACCGGTCACGCTGAAGACGGGGCAGTTGGGGAAGTGTGCCGAAGGCTCCCGGACGATTCATGACCGGTCGCAGCTGTTTTTCGAGGCGCGTATACGTCATGCGGTCTCTGCGCATGATGTCGGCTGCGAGGAATATGCCACCCGTAATGAGCAGGAGAGCAAAGACGAAGGCCGTGAACTGCGCCGCAAGCGCGTAGCTGATCTTGCGAAACATCATGCGGAATCGGCGGGAATCATGTATCCCTTATTGGGGATGGTACGGATCGCACTTTTCCCCAGTTTACGCCGAAGGAAGGCGATGTGAACATCGACCGTATTGGAAAACATCAGCGCGTCGGCGTTTCCCCAAACATGATCGAGGAGGCGCGTGCGCTCCTGCACGATTCCCTTGTTGCGCATGAGGAACTCAAGCAGCGCGTATTCCTTTGGAGAAAGGATGATGATCTTCTTTCCCTTCCGCACTTCCTGGGTATTGGTATCCAGCAGGAAAGGACCTGCCTGCAATACGGGACCCGCTTCTCCCGTCTGGCGCCTGAGAAGAGCTTTCACGCGCGCGAGAAGAATATCGAGGTCGAACGGCTTCACGAGGTAATCATCCGCGCCGAGATTGAGACCGCGGACGACCTCGGTCTGTGTACTCCTGGCCGTCAGCATCAGGATCGGCATGGTTTTCTTGTTATCCCGGAGCGTCGTACAGATCTGATACCCGTCCATGCCCGGGAGATTGATGTCGAGAATGAGGAGATCGCAGTCCTCGGTCAGCGCCCTGGCAAGGCCCTCGTTCCCATCATAGGAGACACTCACGACATACTGTTCCCGTTCGAGAAATGTTTGAATATTACCTGCGACTGTGCGGTGATCTTCGACCAACAGAATATGCATACGAAAGAAGGAATCGGAAAGAGTATAGAATTGTGGAGATTAAAGAGAGATGAAAAAAGTCGGGAAGCAAGAGAAAACCCTGTATTACCGTATTGCACCGGGATTCCTCATGCCAAAAAATCATCTTGCGACCGCAAAATCCCGGGGGTACGGTGAGTGGTGCATTTTCCCCTCACTCCCATGGCAAAAAAGAAGAAGCTCAAGAAGACGAAGAAAACTGCAAGAAAAGTGAAAAAGACAGTGCGTAAAGCAAAGAAAGCCAAGAGCAAGGTGAAGAAGGGCAAAAAGAAGGCGGTGAAAAAAGTGAAGAAGACAAAAAAGAAGGGGAAGAAGAAAGCAGCGAAAGGCAGGAAGCTGAAGGCGGCAAAGTCTGTGAAGAAAGCGAAGCCCGCAAAGAAACCGATGACTGCGCAGCGCAATAAAGCTATTTCGAATGCGTCTGCTGCGGTCATGCAGCGCCTCATCGGCAAAGTCGTCCACTACTACGATCGCATCGGCGTTGCGATTATCGACCTGAAAGAGCCGCTGCGTGTGGGCGACATGGTCATGCTCAAAAAGGGCGACCGCATCGTGCCGCAACGCATCGAATCTATAGAGATCGAGCATGCATCCGTCACCTCCGCAAAACGCGGCGACATTGTTGGTGTGAAAGTGGATACCGAAGCGTATGAGGGAACGGTCGTGCTGCCAGGATAGTGATTGTGACTTTACGCGGTTGCGGGAGCAAAAGTGGGTGCTCCTGCACTGTCTGTGGGGCTGGGTGTTTCGGACTCACCGAAGTCCTTTTCTAGAGTCACACAATTGCCGGATACATTGAACCTCACACTAGTCATGAATGCCCGCATGAGCATAATGCCTCGCCCACAAGGACGCTCGAGGTTTTCGTCCTCCGTAGGATCAGGAACCTGCTCGGGGAAAAATCCTTCACCTTGATCCTCAATTTCAATGGTTACATGACCTGGAACAGATCGAACACGCACGAAAACCTTTTTTTCAGATAGCATCTCATTACCGTGCTTGATTGCGTTGACAAGAGCCTCTTCAAGAGCCAGCCGTACGGCATGCCTATCCCGTTCCGTAGCACCATCTAAACGATCGATAATGTTCTGCTCCAAGTCAGACCCCTCACTCGTCGTGCATATCTCATACGTCTTGAAACCAGATTCAATATCGGACATGCGAAAACGGTAAAACTTTCTTTACAATTCTGCAAGAGTTTTAATCAAAAAAATAAATGAAATATATCGCGAAATGTGCAATGAACGGCACATACAATATCGTCAAAAACTCCTGCTACACTGGACATACGTATGCAACCACTTACCACTGATGAAATTCGGCAAGCCTATCTCGATTTCTTTAAAAAAAACGGTCATGCGATTATCCCAGGTGCATCGCTGATTCCGGAGAATGATCCGACCGTTCTCTTCACGACCGCGGGCATGCACCCGCTCGTGCCGTATATTCTCGGGGAACCGCATCCTGCGGGAAAGCGTCTCTGTGACGTGCAACGGTGCATCCGCACGCAAGACATCGATGACGTGGGAGATAGCTCGCACCTGACGATGTTTGAAATGCTCGGCAACTGGAGTCTCGGCGATTACTTCAAAGAGGGCGCGATCACGATGAGCTTTGAATTTCTCACGGAAGTCCTTGGCATTCCCCTCTCGCATCTTGCCGTGACATGTTTCGAAGGAGACAAAGATGCGCCGAAGGATATGGAATCGGCGAATATTTGGATGAAGGTCGGTCTTCCCGAAGAGCGGATCGGATTTCTACCGAAAACGAAAAACTGGTGGGGACCTGCGGGGGCGACAGGTCCCTGCGGACCAGATACGGAAATGTTTTACTGGGTGGGACCGACGGAGCTACCGCCTGCAGGAAGCAATCCCGCAACGGATGAGAAGCATTGGCTAGAGATTTGGAATGACGTGCTGATTCAGTACAACAAGACTGAAAAGGGCACGTTTGTAGAATTGCCGCAGAAAACAATCGATACCGGCATGGGACTCGAACGTGTTGCAGCAGTCTTACAGGGTGTCCCCACAGTTTATGACACGGATCGGATGAAACCGATTCTCGATCACGTTCTCAAACTCTCTCCACGCGAGAGAATCCTCGATGATCATGCAATGGAGAGCGGCATTCTCCGGCATGCGCGGATCATCGTTGATCACGTGAAAGCTGCGACGTTCCTCATAGGAGATGGCATCAAGCCGGGAAATGTCGATCAGGGATATGTATTACGGAGAATCATCCGCCGTGCGATTCGGTCTGCACGCCAGCTCCAGATTCCCACAACCGGTGAATGCACTCCAGTCCTAGCCGAAGCCGTTATCCGCGAGTACGGCCATGTGTACGGATATTTGAAAACAAAGGAGAAGGAAATCTGCGATACCTTGAGTGCTGAGGAGCGCCAGTTCGGGAAAACGCTCGCCGAAGGACTGAAACACTTCGAGCGCGTGGCGAAAGAGTCTCCGAAGATAATGAGTGGAGAGAATGCGTTCCATCTGTATGACACCTACGGGTTTCCGATGGAACTCACGGAAGAACTCGCGGCTGAGCGCGGACTGCATGTCGACGAAGCCGGATACAAAAAAGCATTCGAGGAACATCAAAAACTTTCACGAGCCGGAGCGGAAAAGCGCTTCGCCGGAGGACTCGCAGACCACAGCGGCGAAACCACGAAGCTACATACGGCAACCCATCTGCTCAATGCAGCACTCAGAAAAATTCTTGGGAATCATGTTTGGCAGAAAGGCAGCAACATCACCGCGGAGCGACTGCGCTTTGATTTCTCCCATGAGAGCAAGATGACGCCGGAGCAAATCAAGCAAGTCGAGGAGCTGGTGAACTGGGCAATCGAAAAAGATTTCCCGATCTGGTACCACATCACGACGGTCGAAGGTGCGAAGAAGGAGAATGCCATTGGTGTCTTCGATGATCGCTACCAAGCGGAAGTGAAAGTGTATGTTGTTGGCGACAAGGAAGTAACCTTCAGCAAAGAAATCTGCGGGGGGCCGCATGTGGCGCGCACAGGGATGCTGGGATCGTTCACCATCCAGAAAGAGGAGAGTAGTTCATCGGGGATTCGGAGGATCAAGGCGGTGGTTGCGGGAGGACCGGGGGAAATAGAGGTGGCAGGAGAGGCATGACATGGGTTTTGTGCGTTTGTTGGGTTGATTGCGTTTGTTGGGTTGATGATGTTTATGGAGTTCGTGATCTTTGCCCTTTTTGATAGCTAAGAACCCAATAAACCCAAAAAAACTCAAGAAACTCTCTAAACCTAACCTCAGGTTTTGATTGACTCTCCCGCCAACTTTGCCGTACACTGAGGCTAATCGACCTTCAGACACGGAACACTCGGAAACAACGAGAAAACGCTGCGAGAAGGAAGGGAATTATTTCTTTCTTCTTTTAGCCAGATGGCAGACCAATCCATTGCGTGCCGCGACTGCGGCGCGAACTTTACTTTCACCGAGGGTGAGCAGGAGTTTTACACCTCCCGCAACCTCTCGGCTCCCCAGCGTTGCAAGAACTGTCGCGACGCCCGCAAGAACGAGCGCGGTCCGCGCCAGATGTTCGATGCGGTGTGCGCACAGTGCAACCAGCCGTGCCAGGTACCGTTCGAGCCCCGCGAAGGCGGCAAGCCGGTCCTGTGTCTCACGTGTTTCCGCGCATCGAAAGGTGATAGCGGTGGTGGTCGGATGGCGGCGTAATACCCCCATGCGAATACGAAAAAGCGGACTTCGGTCCGCTTTTTTTGTGCCCAGAAATTGTGCCCTTGGTCCTTGTGCCCTTGTGCCCTTCGTTGTGGAGCTCGATAATCCCCCCGTGCGCTTCCGCAATGCCCTGATCGTTCTTGCCCTGACGTGCATACCTTTCACAGTCCATGCCGCCTCAAAAACTACCTGGAGCTTTCTCGGCGGACAGATAGGACCGGAATGGCGGATCACTGGGCAAGCAAAAACGACTGCGGAAATCGGGGGACTGAGGATCGCTCCACAGGAAGATGTAAAAGTCTTCCGCGAAGCGCAATTTCTCCATGCTGTGGATAGTGTCGAGATCACCTATCTTTCCCCTCAGGATGCGCAGGCGGTGCTGCTGTGGCACCGCCCCGGCGATCCCGCGGAGGACGTCGTTCAACTCCCCTTTCTGTTCTCCAGCACAATGGTCGCCTCTACGATAAAAATCGACACCGGGTGGTACGACGAATGGTCGCTGCATCCGGACATGGTTGGGCTCATGCTTCCTAAAGGTGCGGATATCCAGCTGCTGCAGCTCTCATTTACAGGATGGAATCTGTGGGACAAGGTGGTCGGGTTTGTGCGCTCATACTGGACATTTGACCGGTTCTCGCCCTACAGCGTCAATTTCCTCTGGGGACCCATCTTCACGGTCAGTCCCATCGCCCGAGAAAGTCTCTTTGCGGAACTGCCGCCGCACGGTACCTACGCCAATACGGTCTGGTACCTTCTGCTGCTGGTGATGATAGCGGGATGCACTGCGTGGGGATGGAAATCCCACAACCGCCGCAATGTGATTCTCTGCGTGGCGGGCTTCCTTGGAGCACTCTGGATTGTTTCGGATCTGCGGATGGGGATGGAGGCAATTTCCTATGCCCGCGCGGATCTGACGGAATACTGGATGCAGCCGGATGCGGAAAAGAAATTCCGGGAACGCGGTGATTTTCCCGCCTTTCTAAGCGCCGTCCGGCCACTGCTCACCGACCGCGGTCGCTACGTCTTCCTCACGCAATTCGAGTATCCCTTGCTTGGGCTCATGCGGTATCACACCTATCCTTCAGAGCCTGTTGCACCCGAAAAAATAACGGAAGGCGTGGATACCTGGGTCATCTACGATCGCCCGGAAATTGCAATGAATGCCGAAGGACAACTGACATCCGAAGGAAAACCGATTTCCCTGCCCGGCGAAATGCTTTTGGCATTCCGACCAGGGGTATTCGTCTTCCGCACCCGCTAAATGTTTGTCTTTTTCTTCCTCATCGGCTTTCTTCCCCTCCTCCTCATCGGATGGCTCGCTATCTCTGCATTGGAGGGAAGAGCACGGTTCCTCTCGCAAACTGAACGCCTCATCTACGGCGCGATCCTCGGACCAACGGTGCTGATGGAAGTCGTATTCCTCTTCAACGCCGCTCATCTCTTCCGACTGAATCTCCTCGGATACCTTGTCAGCATCCTCCTGCTCTTGGTTCCTCTGGGGATACTGGAATGGAAAAAAAGAAGCTCCCCAAATCCTAATCCTAATCCTAACCCAAAACTCTCCAAACCCACCATCATCATCCTCTCATTACTCGGATTGTGGTTCCTCCTCAAGCTCGCCGCCGGCATGACGATCCTCATGAGCGACCCCGCATACAATGACGACGTTTTCAATAACTGGCACTACCGCTCGAAGATTCTGCATCATGAAGAAATGCTCGTGATCCATCGCGAAAACCCAGGCGTCACCGCCTATCCGCCGACCGTACCGATGATTAAAGTGTGGTTCGCACTGGTGAACGGGGAATGGAACGACCGCCTCGCCGCGCTTACATCCCCCCTCTGGTACCTGCTGAGTCTCGCGCTCGTCTGGTGTACGCTGAAGCGTTCGATCGGACGATCGTGGGCGATCCTCGGCGCATATATGCTCGCAAGTCTGCCACTCTTTCTCATCCATGGATTCACCCCCTATGCCGATCTCTTTGTGGCACTGCACATCTCTGCTGCGTTGCTTCCGCTCTATGCGGCGCTTACGGGAAACTCTGAACAGGAACGCTCCGCGTGGCTCCGGATCGGCGCACTCGGAACTGCACTGCTCCCCATGACAAAAAACGAAGCGCTCCTCATGCACTTCCCACCGATCCTGCTGATTGCGGGCGCGGTGATTCTCTGGTGCCTCATCCACGGAAAGCTCTCGCTACGCGCAACTCGGTCAGCTGTCCTTACGTACGCCATTCTTGTCACCGCCGTTCTCGTGCCCTGGCTGACCTACAAATGGATGAACGGTCTGCCCTTCGGCAATGCCAAAGGTATCAGCGGCATGGAGATCTTCTGGCAGGAAAACATTCTGAGATCCCTCTTTATCACCTGGGTACTCGAAGCCAATTTCCTTCTTCTGCCGGGAGTCCTTTTCGGTCTCCTGATAGTGCGCTTCCGCACAGCCTTCTTTTCACCAGTGGTTACGCTGACCACATTTACTCTGACTGCGATCCTCGGCATATCCATGATCTTCCTCTTCACAGGTCTTTCAACGGAGGCGCTGCGGCAAACGGGATCTGCGAGAGGGATTGTGCAGCTGCTGCCGGTGATGGTGGTATTGGTGACGGTGTTGATGGCGGATATGTACCGGGTGTTCGTCGTACGAAAATAGCGCAGGAGACGCAACAGCGTTGCGTCTCTACGGAGCCATGGTATTCCACGGATCAGATCTCTATACTTTTCACCGCATGCCCACCTACTGCGCTTTCCTCGGACATAATCCTTCGCTCAGCCTCGCCGAACTCATAGCCGTCGTTCCCGGATTTTCCCTCGTCAGTCGTCCTGCACCGGATGTCGCGCTTTTCTCGACGACGGAAAAACTGCCTCCCGGACTCTTTGCCACGCTCGGCGGCACATACGCGATCGCTGAGGGCGTGGAAAAGTCGGATCTTTCTCTGAGTGACGGTCCGCAAGTTCTTCTGGAGCTCGCCAAAAAAATCCGCGGCAAAATCACATTTGGACTCCGGACCGTCGGCATTCCTCCAAATACGATCAAAGAAAACTATCGCCGCTACAAAGATACGCTCAAGCGCGCGGGTCGGCCAGTGCGCTACATCGGCAATGAACACAAACCCGCTGCGGCAGTGCTCCTGCATGACGCAGGCATCATCAGCGGAAAACACGGCGTGGAACTCGTCATCGTTGCGCTTCCCCAAGAACGAATCTGGATGGGCTCTACCATTGCAGCGCAGGACGTAGATGCCTACACCAAGCGCGATATCGGCAAGCCTGTGCGCGACACGACCGTGGGACTGCTCCCGCCAAAACTCGCGCAGGTGATGCTGAACCTTGGATTATGGTTGTTGAAAAGCTCAAATCCAAAAAACGAACAAACGAACAAACGAACCCTTCGACAAGGCTCAGGACAAGCAAACGAAAGACTTACAATCCTCGACCCTTTTTGCGGCACCGGCGTCATCCCGCTTGAATGCCTTGTACGCGGCTGGAACGTCCTTGCGTCTGATCTCAGCCTCAAGGCCGTCAACGGCACCGGGAAAAATATCGATTGGATCCGGAAAGAAATGAAGATCCTCAAGAAAGATGCTGAGAGCACGGTCTGGAAGCAGGATGCATGTAACCCCTTTGCCCTCAAGAAACTTCCCGATCTCATCGTGACCGAAACCAGTCTCGGCCCCGCTCTCACGCGCCCACCTTCAGAGGCTCCCGCAGAGAAACTCCGCAAGCAGCTGGAAAAGCTGGAAATAGATTTCCTCAAGAATGCCTCCGCAACCCTCCCCGGTGTGCCAATCGTCTGCTGCTGGCCTTTCTGGCGCCTGCATGGAGGCGATGTGGTCCGCCTCACAGGGCTGTGGGAAAAACTTCCGAGTCTCGGCTACCGCGCCGTGATGCCGGTGATTCCGCAGAGCAAGGAATCAACAGATTTCTCGCTCCTGTACCGCAGAGGA
>MFXW01000072.1 GCA_001787585.1 Candidatus Peribacteria bacterium RIFCSPHIGHO2_02_FULL_53_20 | reverse complement strand
GTCGAAGATGGACAGCAAAGAGATTCATGCGTACATCGGTGAGTGCCTCTCGACGATCACGGGGCTTAAGCCTATCTACACCAAGGCACGCGTCGCCATTTCCAATTTCAAGACCCGTGAGGGACTTGTTGTGGGAGCAATGGTCACGTTGCGTGGTCGCCGTATGGAGGAATTCATTGATCGTCTCCTCAGTACAGCTCTCCCCCGTATTCGCGACTTCCGTGGACTCCCCACCCGCCTCGACGGTCAGGGGAACTACGCCATCGGACTGAAAGATCACACGATTTTCCCGGAGATTGCGCCTCCGGAGCCCGGAAAAATCTTTGGCATGCAGATCCAGTTTGCCACGACCGCCAAAAACGATGCTGCCGCGATGGCACTTCTGAAGCTCGTCGGCATGCCCTTCAAGCCTGAACGCGCACCTTCTTCCAAACGTTCCTAATCTTTTATGGCCCGCAAGTCCCTCATCAACAGCCAGCACGCCCGTCTCGAGAAGTATCTCAAGGATAAGTCCCAGGGCAAAAAACCCGCATTCCCCACGCGCATCTACAACCGCTGTACGCTCTGCAAGCGCCGTCACGGCTATATGCGCTTCTTTGGCATTTGCCGCATCTGCTTCCGGGAGCTGGCTTGTGAAGGTCTCATCCCCGGGGTAACCAAGTCTTCCTGGTAAACCTTTCCTCTTTCTTCTTTTCTCTCTACTCTTCCCGCCCGTGTCCCCCGTAAACGACCCCATCGGCGATCTCCTCACTCGCATCCGCAATGCACAAGCTGCGCGCCGCGAGGGGTGCACAGCGCCGTACTCCAGGATCAAGCACGAGCTTCTCACCGTTCTCAAACAAGACGGTTGGATCGCAGGTGTAGCAGTGGAGGGCGAAATCCCAGAAAAGCAGCTCATCGTCACCTTCGCTCCGGAGAGACTCAAACTCACGATCAAGCGCGTCTCCACTCCCGGTCGTCGCGTCTACAGTGGCTCTGGGGACATGAAGCCCGTTATCCACGGATTTGGTGTTGCCATCCTCACCACAAGCAAAGGATTGATGACGGATAAAGAAGCGAAGAAGCAGAAGGTTGGAGGAGAGGTTCTTTGCACCATTTCCTAACATGTTTTCTTCTCTTCCCTTTCCCGGCTCGTTGCAAGTTGCAAGTTGCAGATCACAGCATCTGCATTTGCAACCTGCGACCTGCAAATCGTAATCTTATGTCTCGTATTGGACGCAAACCAGTGGCACTCCCGAGCGGCGTAACGGCGACCATCACCGATCGTACGGTGAAAGTGAAAGGTCCGAAGGGCGAACTCTCCTACGCATTCCTTCCGGAAGTTACCCTGAAGATCGAGGGAAACGTCGTTACGGTTACGCGTCGCGACGACACCCCTGCTTCCAAGGCGCGCCACGGACTCACTCGTCAGCTGATCGCGAACATGGCTCAAGGCGTGAGCCAGGGGTACAGCAAGAAACTGGAGATCATCGGTGTCGGGTACAAGGCTCAGATAAAAGGAAAGACGCTTGTACTGAACCTCGGTCACAGTCACCCGATTGATTTCAAGATTCCCGAAGGCATTACGATCACCCCCGACGAGAAGAACAAGAATATCCTCACGATCAGCGGGTGCGATAAGCAGATGGTCGGTCAGGCTTCCGCTGTCATTCGTGGTCTTCGCCCGCCGGAGCCCTACAAAGGCAAAGGCATTCGCTACAGTGATGAAATCGTCCGCCGCAAGCCCGGCAAGGCTGCCGTGAAGGCAGGCACCACCGCGTAAAGACGTGCGATTCGCACGTCTCTATCCCTCTCCCCCATGCGTCACCCCAAATTCACCCACCGGCTCCAGAGAAAGAGGCGCATCCGCAGTACTCTCAGTGGGACTGCCGAGCGTCCGCGTCTTACGGTCTACCGTTCCCACACCCGTCTCACCGCACAGATGATCGATGACACGACGGGCAAGACTCTGGTTGCGGGATCTACGACGGAAGCGAAGGGCAAACCAAACAAGGAAGGCGCAAAGAAGCTCGGAGCGCTCGTCGCAAAGAAAGCGCAGGAGAAGAAGATCGCTACAGTTGTCTTCGACCGCAACGGCTACAAATATCACGGTTGCGTGAAAGAACTCGCGGATGCCGCGAGAGAGGCAGGATTAAAGTTTTAATGCAAACCCGAACCCTAACCCCTAACCCTTTCCATGGCCAAATCCTCCCGCCCCGACCCTTCGACTCCGCTCAGGATCTAGCATTCCCTTCACTTCTCTACCCGCACGCATTCCATGGCTAAAAGTTCCCGTCCCGACCGCAAGCGCAATGATCGCCGCAACCGCGAGCCCTCCGAATTCGAGGAGACGACACTCAGCGTTGACCGCGTCACGCGCGTGGTAAAAGGAGGTCGCCGCATGCGCTTCCGCGCCATCGTGGTTGTGGGCAATAAGAAAGGCAAAGTGGGACTGGGTACGGGCAAGGCTGCTGAAGTGCAGGCTGCCGTGCAGAAAGCCGCCAAGGCTGCCAAACGCGAGATGATCCGTGTTCCTCTCCTCAACGGGACGATTCCCCACGAAGTCGATTTGAAATTCAAGTCCGCAAAAATTCGCATCATGCCTGCTCGCCCTGGAACGGGAGTCATCGCCGGAGGCGCACTGCGTGTGGTCTTCGAGGCTGCAGGTGTGAAGAATGTCTTGAGCAAGCGCTATGGATCGCGAAACAAACTCGTCAACGCACAGGCGATTATGCTGGCTCTTCAGAAACTGCATTCCCGCCCGGAGCATTTTAAGGAAGAGGTCAAACCGACGGTGAAAGATGCCGATGCGGCGGTTCTAGAGGCGGCTCGTGCCAATGTCCAAGTGAAGGAGATATCTCGTAGTCAGATAGATAGAGAGGGGAATCTGACGGGGAATTAGAAATCCCCTCACCCAATCTTCTCTCCTTTAGGTCTCCTCCATCCCCTGGTCCCTTCCTCCACGGGAGGAAGGGGGAGCCCACTTTAAGAAATAAACAGGCAGGTCTGTTTCGGGATCCCTCAGGTGCAGCAGGGTCGGTCGCATTGGAAAAGTGCCGTCACGCGTCCAGCGAGTAGGGCGAAGAAAAGCGCGCTGTCTGACGAGCGAGCCCTCAGGCGAGCGAGGAGTTCGCGCTTTTCCGCCCTGCGAGATGATGACGCGTAGGCATCTTTTCCACCTGCGACCGATGTTTCTTTCTCCACTTTCTTTGCGCCAAAGAAAGTGGAAACCACTTGAAGCAACCAATGCACAACTATCTTTCAATCGAAATCCTCTCTCCTTTGGGAGAGCTTACTTACCGGCAGACAGAGGTGGGGTGAGGACTGCTACAATTCTTCCATGCGAACAGCCCTCATCATTCTTGCTCAACAAGGTTTCCAGGATCACGAATACGAAGGAACGCGAAAAGGCTTGGTGGATGCCGATTTTGCAATCATCATCGGGAGCAAGACCAAAGGATCATGCACCGGCAAATTTGGTGGAAACGTCGAAGCCACAGTCGCACTAAAAGATGTGAAAGTGACAGACTATGACCGCATCGCTTTCATCGGCGGGCCCGGAGCTGTGGCGTATGCATCGGACCCGATTGCTCTGAAAATTGCCAATGCAACGGTGCGTGCCAGTATTCCCCTTGGTGCCATCTGTATCGCGCCGACAATTCTTGCCAAGGCTCACGTCTTGGAAGGCAAAAAGGCAACAACGTGGGATGATGGCAACGGAACGCAGGTGGCACTGCTTGAGCAAATGGGGGCGATCTACACCGGAGACACCGTCACGGTTGATGGACTGATTGTGACCGGGAACGGGCCGGAAGCGGCGGAGGAGTTTGGAAGGGCGTTTGCTTCACTGTAGAATTGAAAACGGAACATGCGTGCCTTCTTCACCCGCATCTGGCTTTGCTGCACAAATTCCTCCTCCTACAAGGAGCTGATAGGAAAATCGTTCTGGAACGGATTCTGGTATCTCTATTGGCTTCTCGTAGTCACGACATTTCTCTCCGCGATCACCTTTGCCGTGCAGGCGACCGTGTATATGTCGCAGATCAAAGCGTGGATAGGAGAAGCAAAAGAGACGGTACCGGAGCTGTATCCGGCTGAACTCGTCCTGACGCTTTCCGGAGGGCAGCTTTTCACAAATGTAGAGGAGCCCTATGTCTTTCCGTTGCCGGAGGGATGGGAAGCAGCGATGGTTGCATCCCAGGAGGATGATGAAGACGAAAATGACAAAGAGGACGGCGTGAACGTCAAGCATCTCCTTGTGATCGATACAAAAGCGACTGCCGAGCAGTATCCGGAGTATGAGACAGCGGTACTCCTCACGAAAACTGCCGCCATTGCGCGCGACGACAATACGTTGAAAGTTTTTCTGTATAGCGAATTCCAGAAAAAGGGAGTTGCTCCCATCATCATGAATCGTGAAGTCTATACTCAGGTGGCTGGAAAGGCGCTTCCATTCCTTGACTTCATCCCGTCGATTATCATTGGATTTGCCGTTATCGCATTACTTGTCTTGCCATGGTTTGGAGCCGCTTTTGGCGTGCTCGGGTATCTTCTGTATCTCCTCATCTTCACGCTGCTTGCATGGGCGATTGCTGCGATCATGGGACGGAAGTTCACCTACGGAGAGTTGTATCACTTGGGTTTCTACGCGCTGACACCGGCGATTGTTGCCGGATGGATCTTGCACTGGCTAAATCTCGGATTTTCGATGCTGTTTACATTGGTCTTCCTCGTGACGATGGGGTTTGTGGCGGGGGCATTTCCAAAAAATTATGGAAATGAAAAGAGTCCACGAATAACAAAGGGCACGAAGAAATTCGTGAAATCAAAGAAAAGAAAGTCGACATAATATCTATCCAGCCGCGCCCCTCCCTTGGCGGTCGGAGCCTTGGCGAAGGCTGCGCGGGTGCGGCTATACGTGAATGTCATCGGTTGCTTCTCAATGGATTGGTACTTTCTTTTGTCTTGCCAAAAGAAAGTACCGCAAAGAAAAGCGCGGTCGCAGGTGGAAAAGCCGCCTACGCATCACCGTTCACAGGGCGAAAAGCGCGAACTCCTCGCTCGCCTGAGGGCTCGCTCGTCAGACAGCGCGCTTTTTGCTGCCCTGCTCACGGGATGCGTGACGGCGCCTTTCCAATGCGACCGACCCTGTTTCACGAGTGAAATGGACTCCGATTCCAGAACTATTCAGAAACATCCAATATAATTACCCCTCCCCCTTTGGGGGAGGGTTGGGTGAGGGAGAAGAAAGAGTGAGGGGTTGGGTGAGGGATTTTACTGTGTCTCTAACTTTCCAAACTCCTGCACCCACACATCGCTGAAAATCCCGATGCCGATTTCATCGAAGGCGCCGATCAGGATATTTTTGCGGTGGTTTTCCGATTCCATCCAGTCGTCCATTACCTGTGACGGCGTGAGTTGCCCCTTGGCAATATTCTCCCCGAGCGCGAAGCGGGCGCGGCACTCGCATTGGTCGCCGGATTTCATCAGCACGTAATCGGAGCCGATTTCACGGCGGTTCTGGAGCATGTCCGTTGTATTCAGTGACGGAGTACACGGGCAGGCCTTGGTGGAACTATCGAGGTAGCCGGCATTGCGGATGCGATCGACATAGGAAAGTCCTTCCGGGTTGAAGTGACTGAAGAAGCCGCGCTTGGACATGTCCTTCGCGTAGTCCTGTGCCGCCTTTGCGAGGAGCGTGTTATGCCGGAGTATATGTATTCCTGCGGCTCGCCGTTCCTCATTCACCCGCTGTAAAATGAGCAGACGCACATCGTCGAGCGTGTTACTCCGCATGGAGAAGATCCGCAGCATGGATTCTTTCACCATGAGAGGACTCACGGCGAAATGGTCTTCCGTGATGATCTCCGGGGCGGGCTGTAGCGGCTCCGAACGGTCGGGGGCCTTGAGCGTCTGTTTCAGTTCCTCGATCGGATGCTCCTGCACGTGTTGCATACCCTTGAGAACCTCGCTGATCGTTGCGACAGCCTGTTCGTGCGTCACACGGCTATCTGGGTGGAGTAGCAGCGGCTCCTTGTAATCTTTGAAGACCCCTTTTTGATAGGCGATGCCGATAAAGGGGCGGTACCAGGCAAACGCTGGGATATCGGTATAGGGGTACGGTAGATTTCGAGTGAGACTGTACGCAATGGTCATCATCTTCAGGAACTCCGCGCGACTTACCGAATGATGCGGCTGCAGGAGACCGTGGATGGGTGTTGCATCAAACATCTCCATCCGCACCGCGGTCTTGAGGTACGGCACGTACCACTCGCCTTCGATGACATCGGGGAAGAGGAGCGGCTGCTCGTCTTCGATCAGCGGGATATCCGCACTCGTAAGAAGAAGCATCGTGGCTTCGGCACGTGTGAGGTATGTAGGAGGTCCTTGGATGGTGGCTGCAGAGAGCTGCAGAGAGCCAAGGAGCGTGGCCGTTGTTATCGCAAGAGCGCGAAACATAGAATCTGTTCATTATAACATATTTAATAAGGTTTTGCTCGTTTTGATTTGTAGTAGAAGTATCCAGTATTGGGTATGAGGTATGCGTCGTTCTACCTCATACTTGATACGTAATACCCAATACTTTGGGGATTTATTGACCAAACACTTGTTTCCATTAAGATGCTCCAGATGCTTCATACCCTTCGACCAGCACGGGGTGCCGTTTCCAAGCGCAAGCGCGTTGCCCGCGGCAACTCCGCCGGTGGTGGCACGACAGCCGGCCGCGGCACCAAAGGTCAGCAGTCCCGCACGGGCAAGGGCAGGAATTTTGGTTTTGAAGGAGGGCAGACGCCGCTTGTACGCAGGCAACCCAAGCTCGGAGGATTTACGCCTCCGCGCAAAGTGGTGAAAGAAATTGTGAATTTGGACAAAATGGAAGAGCTCCTCGATGCCGGTACATACAGCGTTGCGGATTTGCGCCGTCGTGGACTCGTTCGTTCGGGTCGCCCGGTCAAGATTCTCGGCAATGCCGTCAAAAAGAAATTCGTCCTGACGGTGCATGCGGCTTCGAAGGGTGCGAAAAAGGCTGTATCGGAAGCAGGAGGAAGTATTACCATTGTCCGATGAATATTGTTGTATTGTTGTATTGCTGTACTGTTTATGCGCATTCCATCACTTGCGAACAATTTAGCAATATAACAATATAACAATCGCCCGATGCTCCAAAGCATCCCGCTCTCCCATTATGCTTACCTATCTCCGCCAACTCTGGCACTCCGAAGAACTCCGCAAGCGTATCCTCGTCACGCTCGGACTCCTGTTCGTCTATCGCCTCGTCGCCCACATCACGGTTCCGGGCGCCGATCCTTTTGCCTTGAAACAATTTCTGGATTCTCGAGAAGCCGGCGGTGTCATGGGAGTCTTCGCGGCACTCACCGGAGGAGCGCTCGATAACTTCTCCGTCGTGCTGCTCGGGCTTTCTCCGTACATCAACGCATCGATCATTGTTCAGCTCTGCACGGTGATCTTCCCGAAGCTCGAAAGCATCAGCAAAGAGGGCGCGCAGGGACAGCAGACACTGAACCGCTACACGCGCTGGCTGAGCCTTCCCCTTACTTTCCTCCAGAGCTACGGATTCCTCGTGCTTCTCGGTCGCGGAGGCATCGAACTCATCGACACATCTTTCCCGGAAGTACTCCTCCCGATGCTCTACGTCACCACCGGTTCCCTCTTTCTCATGTGGCTCGGCGAACTCATTACGGAAAAAGGCATCGGCAACGGCACGTCGCTCATCATCTTCGTGGGCATCATCTCGGGCATTCCTTCCTCGCTCTCTGCAATGTTCATTGCGGGGCAGGGAAAGATGGCAGCATTCTATCTCTTCTGTATCATCTCTCTTGCGATGCTCGTGGCGGTCGTCCTCTTCACCGACGCGCACCGCCTGATCCCGATTACCTATGCCAACCAGGGTGCTGGTCGTGGTGTGCAGGCAAATATTCCTATTCGCTTGAACCAGGCAGGAATGATACCGATCATCTTCGCGATCTCGCTTATTACATTGCCCGCCATCTTTGCCCAATTCCTCCAGACCGCTCCGCGCTTCGGCGATGTCGTGCGCTTCATCAACACGTATTTGAACCCACAATCTCCGAGCATCCCCTACATCTTCGGGTATTTCCTCCTCGTCATCGGCTTCACCTATTTCTATGTCTCCGTCACCTTCAAGCCCGATGAACTCGCCGATACTATCCAGAAGCGTGGTGGATTTATCCCGGGTATTCGGCCCGGTCGCGCCACCGCAGAAATCCTCGCGAAGGTCAGTAGCCGCATGAATCTCTGGGGAGGCACCTTCCTCGGTATCGTCGCGATCATTCCGTTGATCTTCACGAAGTACTCCACGCTCTCGAGCCAAGATTTATTGATATCAGGATCAGGACTGATCATCTTGGTGGGTGTGGTGATGGAATTGATTCGGCAGGTGAATGCGCAATTGCTGGCGCATGATTATGAGAAATTGGTGTGATGGTGTGTGATAATTTTGTGGTTCCATATTTGCCAATCGCTTGCGGTAGAGACGCACCGTTGGTGCGTCTCCAATACACGTAAAAATTACACATAATTCCGATCCCGTTTCCACATTCGTGGATTATTGCGGATATATGATCGAATATTTTCCAATGCCCTGTCTGATCGGATTACATGATCATAAAAACGTGATTGCCATGCGAAATCGCCGTAACCTATGGCACGAATGCGTTTGGTGGATATGGATTTCACCTGTGCCATTATTGATCCGATGGATGATGGTTTCCGCCGGCACAATGGAATACATTCGGCAATCCAGGTGGAGACGCACCACCGGTGCGTCTCTACGGGATCCACATTATTCCATGGGCAAATTTCAATGATGGCATGAATATGATTCGGCATCACCACCCATTCATCCAAAACAACATTTGTCCGGATACACGCTGTTCGCGCGATTTCCTGTGCAACAATGCACCCAGCCTCCGACAATCCCATCACCCCATTCCGTATTTCTCCGAACCACGGATGCCGGTCATGCGTACACACCGTCACAAAATAGATTCCGTGTTCTGCATAATCCTGCCCGGGAAGGCGTGTGGATTCCACTCGATACCGATGACGAAATAGGGTCATCGTGCGATGATCACCAGGGCAACGGCAATTGTCAGCTGTACGTACGTCCACCCGATGATTACGTCTACCCCGTAGAGACGCCACGCGTGGCGTCTCTACCTCGTTTAACCGCATCCAAAATTCCCCACCCAAACCATTGCATTTCCCCTATTTTATTGGAAAATATTCGCCCTGGGTTCTTTGAACCTGGGATTGGTCTTTGACAGCACAGTGTGGTCTTTCCCCTGTGCGTAGCACTTTGTACATTGATCGGTGTTCAGCGTGCTACGTGTAGGTGGGAAGATGTTCTTCTTGCTCGCCATTTCTTGTCGCGCTTCAGAAAGGAGCAATCGCATATTTTTGGGAAATGAGAACCTCACTCGAGAAAGTTTTCATTTCGTCTCTTGGTGGAGACACGGAGTAATGTTTGGTACCAAACCCGTTTCATTACTTGGAGCGAAACGCTCCGCACTTAGGAGTCAGCACATGTCGAAGTCACTGTTTCATCCCTCCCTTGAATGTGTTCAGCACGGAGGGAAAAGCCTCGATGAAGTCTTGGCGTATGCCAAGCGCATTGGGTGCGTCGGAGTCCAGCTCTCAAATTTCCATCTTCTCAATGCAGATGGAGAATTCATCAAGGCGGATGCTGTGAAGTCAGCGTTGGAGCAGTATGAACTGCGCCTCGATGGCATCAGTGCGCATTGCCTGTTTTGGGTGCATGGTGCTGCTGGCACAGGTACGCCTTCGGTGAGCAAATTCGTGCCTGCCGATATCTACACGAAAGGAAATGCTGGCGTCGAAACTTGGGCCGAGATCAAGTGCATCGAGCTCATGGAACTCAGCAATGATCTCGAAAATTTCGTCATCCCCATGTTCTGGGGACCATATCAGGGTCTCGAAGTGGTCTCAGGGTACCCGTGGGGTATGTGGGATCTTCCTGTGGGGAACCTCGTGCAACAAGGTTTCGAACGCTTTGCGGAAAAAACCGGGAAATTGCGAGGTCATGCAGGAGATTGTGGTCTCTCTCTCGCACATGAGCTTCACCGAGGAACCGCTGCTACTTGCGCAGAGGATTTCCTCAAGTTGGTCAACGTGTGTGACGGGGACGGTTGCCTCGATGTCAACGCCGATCCCAGCCACTGTTGGGATGGGGAAGACGTTGAAACGCGTTTCACGAAAGTTGGCAAGCATGTCATCGGTTGTCATGTGAAGGACATGCAACGCATCCCCGGTCGCTCCATGCTCTCGATGGAGGACGATTGGAAGAAACGCGGCATGCAGTTTACCAAGCTCGGCGAAGGAGAATTGAATCTGCATCGCTATGTCCAGCTCATGATCGACGTGGGCTATCCACAGCGCTTCCGAGAGCTCCAGGGATTGGAAAAAGATGCCACGGTTCCGCTTGTTGGAGAGGCTGAGAGTGCGTACTACGATCTCGATGAGGTCTCTGAGCATGCGACCAATTTCATCGCTCAGAATCTCTGCAGCGCGTTTGCCACGCAGTCCTTCGAGAAGGACATGGGCAAGTAGTCGCCCAATTCCACACTGCACCTGTCAACGACCTCCCCGCGTTCCTTTTGGAGCGCGGGGTGGTTTTTTTGTATGTGTTGCACCTGTAGAGACGGCACGGCGTGCCGTCTCTACCCCCAATCCATGTCCATATTTTTTGACATTTCCCCCTTTCAGCAGATAATCGCCGTCCGCTTGCCCTTAGGCAACCGGCGATCTTTCACAAGCACCGATTCTCTTTATTGGGACGATGGCAGCATCGCGGGCATTGCGGTGCCTGAAATGCTGCTATCAGTGCATGTCGTTGGCCTTCTTGTTGAAGAGCATTTTTGCGACTTGCATTCCCAAATACCCTCCCCGGGTAATAAAACATAGGGGGAAAGGTTCCTGATCATGAACAATCCATTTCCCAAGTTACACATGTCGATGTGGCCCGGCCTTGTTGGCAAAGTTGGGCCTGCCGCAACCGAGCCTTTTATTCCGCTCAATCGCATGCTGGAGCTGACGACACAGGCTGAAGTCAAAGGACAGAGATTTGATGGTGTGGATCTGTTTCTGTTCGATCCTCACATCGGCATCGATCTCAATGAAGGTGCTGTGAGGCGATTGGCCGACAAGATCCAGTCCAAGGGTTTGGCTATTGGGTCGCTCGTGGCACCGGTCTGGCCTGGAACGGTCGGTGATTCTGCGATGGGTGGACCGGAACAGCGCGCGAAGTTCGTTCTGGCGGTCAAGAAAGCATGTCGGATCGCGGACATTTTCAACCGACATGGTGTGCGTCAGAACGGAGTGATTCGTATCGATTCTGCTGCGGGCAATGATAAAGGTGCCTCACTTGCAGCGTTTGCTGCTGATCCCGCTGGCAATACCAAGAAGATCGCCGCTACGTTCCGTGAAGCGGGCATGGTTGCGATTGCTCATGGAGAGCGCTTGGCAGCCGAGGGAGAAATTTGCTGGGGCGGAATGCATTCGTGGAAGACGATGCTTAATACGCTCGAGGAAACCGGCATGCCCGGCACGGTGGGTTTTCAAGCCGATCAAGCCCACACCTATCTCTATCTGCTGGGCTATAACGCTCCTGAGCACGCCCTGCTCAAAGAAGGCTACTCTCAGGCGGAATTCGAAGTGGCATACACGACGATGACCGACGCATTGCGTTCGTGGACGATCGACTTTCACGTCGCTCAAAACGACGGCACGGTGCATGGTGAAGGGTCACACGATAAGACCGGACGTCACTGCCGAGCCGACGACCCGGATGGGAAGCTCGACATCACAGCGACGGCCGGGTACTGGCTGAAGGGCGCGAAGGACCGCGGCATGCGTCATGTCTGCTGGGACGGTTGCATGTTCCCGAACGAAACGCTTCTGAACCCACAGACCTACAACACTATCCTGAGCGCGATGATCAATGTCCGAGACGCTCATGGATGGAGTGAGTAGAACTGTGATTGCAAAGAGAATCGTCTTGTGAAATTTCGTCTCCCCTGGTGTTTCGCACCAGGGGAGATTTTTTCTATGGGTGTTTTGAGACGCACCAACGGTGCGTCTCTCCCTTAAGCGATTGTCTTGCATCCCTTCTCATAATTCTCGATCCTGTGCGGGATGGACATCGTCTTATTCGGCATCCAGGGATCCGGCAAAGGAACCCAAGCGCGAAAACTCGCGGAGGAATTCGGTTATATTCTCTTTGAGACGGGAGGAGCACTACGTGCGATTGCTGCAACGGATAGCGATCTTGGGCGGCAGGTGAAGGAGATCATTGATTCCGGTCACCATGTATCACCGGAGATTGTGATGGATGTGGTGAAGGCTGCGGTGAAGAGGTGCCCGAAGGATAAGCCGATCATCTTTGACGGGATTCCCCGTAATATAGATCAAATGGATCCCTTCAATTCTGTTCTTCAGGAAGCAGGCAGGGAATTCCGATGCATCGAGATTCATGTGGATGAAGAGGCCGCCGTGCAGCGCATTCTCAAGCGCGCAACCATCGAAGGACGCATCGATGATGCTTCGGAAGAATCTATCCGTCGGAGGATGCAGTTATTCCATGAAAAGACGGAGCCGGTGATTGATGCGTATCGGGTGAAGGGAATTGTCGTCGATGTCGACGGAGAAGGGGATGTGGAGAAAGTGTATAAGAGGCTGAAGAAATCGGTGAAGGAGGATTGTGATGAGTGTTGATTTGTCCCTACACTCTGCGCATGCCGCAATGTCAGATTTTCACTTTGGCTGAAATTGCCCTGTTCCGCAAAAGTGGCGCGATCCTCCGTGGTTGTCTCGATTTCCTCGCACCACGCGCGGTTGCAGGGATTCCCACACTGGAATTGGATCGTCTGGCGGAGGAATACATCCGAAGCCACGGGGGAATCCCCGCATTCAAGGGCTACAAAGGATTTGAGCACACGCTCTGTACGTCCATCAATGAGGAAGTTGTGCACGGCCTCCCGAGCAAGCGCGTACTCAAAGACGGTGACATCGTGTCTCTTGATTGCGGAGTCGCTTACGAAGGCATCATTACCGATGCGTGTGTGAGTGTGGGAGTTGGACCAATTTCAACAGAAGCGCAGCATCTTTTAGATATCACAAAGAAAGCGCTCGATGCCGGAGTCGCTGCTGTGCGTGGAGGATGTCGCGTGGGGGATATTTCTTCAGCTGTACAGAAGGTGGTCGAAGGTGGAGGGTTGCTCTGCGTCTCTGCGCTCACTGGTCACGGACTTGGCTACACCGTGCACCAGTATCCCGATGTTCCCAATATCGGCAAAGCGGGAACGGGAGCTACCCTGCCCGTGGGAACCGCAATAGCGATTGAGCCGATTGTCACTTCCGGAAAGAGAGATGCCATTATTCAGGCGGATGATGGATGGACGCTTTCGATGGCAGATGGGGCATTATCGGCGCATTTTGAACATACAATCATCGTTACTGAGCGGGGATGTGAGGTGGTGGCGTAATATCCCCATTTCATGCGTATTTGACGCAATATTTGTATTTTATAAAACATTTTATAACTTTCATCAATACATTTTGCAAAACTATCAAGATTTTCGCTTCCCAGCCATTGAAGGAGCCTGTTTTCGTCTGTAGGATATCGCGGCTTTCCCAAGCGTCTAACCTTCCGTGTGTCCAAAGATGTCATTGAGCTCATCGGCGTTGTGAAAGAGAGTTTTCCAAACGCCACCTTCCGTGTCCGGATCATCTCCGACCAAGCGAAGGATCATGAGCTTCTCTGCACTCTTGCCGGACGCATGAGGGTCCATCGCGTGCGCATCCTTCCGGGTGACCGCGTGAAAGTGGAGATGACGCCTTACGATCTGGAGAAAGGCCGGATCACCTATCGCTTGCATGCAGACGCGCCATTAACTGGATTACCGGGTGCCCCCTCTGTCGCTTCTCCTCCGGCTCCAACTCCTCCTCCCAACTCTCCTCCGAATTCTATCCCATGAAAGTCCGCCCCTCCGTGAAACCGATCTGCAAAGACTGCCATCTGGTGCTTCGTCGCTCCGGAGCGGGCAAAGTCGTACGTCGCATTGTCTGCCGCAAGAATCCGAAACATAAGCAACGCCAAGGATAATTCTCCATTCTCCAGCCTTCGCCACGGCTACGGCCGGCAAGCAATTCTCCATTCCCAATCTCTATGCTTCGTATCTCTGGTGTCGTCCTCCCGGACAAGAAACGCATGGAGATCGCTCTCACAGCGATCAAGGGCATAGGTCGTCCGCTTTCCGGACGCATCCTCAAGGAACTGAATATTGGATTTGATGTCCGACCGACGGATCTCAGTGAAGAGCAGTCGGCGCGGCTGCGCAGCCGTATTGAGAAAGAGCTCACAGAAGGAGAGCTTTCGCGCAAAGTCTCGACAGATGTGAAGCGTCTGCAGGATATCGGCACATGGAGAGGGTATCGCCACAAGAAGAAGCTCCCCGTTCGCGGACAGACTTCCCGCCGCAATGCTCGCACCAAGCGTGGAAAGAGGAAGACCGGTCTCTCCGGCCGTGTCACCCTGACCAAGACGTAAACCATTTATCCCCTATTTTTCTCATGGCTGACGACAAGAAAAAAAGCATCGTAGACACCTTACTCGACACCCCCGCCGAAGCACCTGCTGCAGAGGCCAAGCCAAAAGTGCGTCGCAAGAAGGTGAAGCGCTCTGTGCCTGCGGCTCGCGTGTGCATTCATGCTTCCGAAAATAACACCATCGTCACCATTACGGATCTGGAAGGCGGCGTGCTCTGTTGGGCTTCTGCCGGTTCTTCCGGATTCAAGGGAACGCGCAAGTCTACGCCCTACGCCGCGAAAGTCGCTGCGGAGTCTGCTGGCAACAAAGCTCTGCCTTTCGGTGTCCAGTCCGTCGCTGTAGAGATCAAAGGTCTCGGTCCGGGACGTGAGCAGGCGATCCGCGGTTTGCAGGCTGCGGGACTCAATCTTGATGCGATTGTCGATGTCACTCCTATTCCGCATGGCGGATGTAGGCCGCGACGCCGACGCCGCGTGTAATTTTGCTTTCTCCATTATTCACTTTGCATTATGAAATATAACGGTCCCAAAGCTCGCCGCGTTCGGCGCCAGGGAAGCAACATCTACGGCAGCGACAAGTATGACAAGATCTTGCAAAGGAAGCCCTACGGGCCTGGCAAAGGTCCGAAATATCGTCCGGGCAAGCAGTCAGAGTACGGCAAACAACTCCTCGAGAAGCAGAAGATGCGCGACATCTACGGTCTCTCCGAGAGGCAGTTCCGCAGAGTCTACGCAGAGGCCTGCGCCGCTCCGGGGCAAACTGGCGAGAAGATGAAGGAACTCCTTGAGCGTCGCTTTGACAATATCATCTACCGCGCGGGATTCGCTCTCACGCGCCTGCAGTCTCGCCAATTCGCCGGTCACGGTCTCTTCATGGTCAATGGCAGGCGCGTCACGGTGCCTTCGGCACTTCTGAAGCCCGGCGACGTTGTCACCATTCGTCCCAAACTCAAGTCCTCCCCGGTGTTCGGTCCCATCCTCGAAGCCCACGAGAAGTACGCTTCACCGTCGTGGCTCAAGGTTGATTCCGGTGCACTCAAGGCCGAAGTAATCGCATTCCCAGAGGCGGATCACGCTGAACAAGGCATCGATGTCCGGCAGGTGATCGAGTTCTACTCCCGTTAAGCCCTCCGATTTTTTCTCCGCAATTCTCCCACTTTCTTTTCTTCCCTTCCGTCCCATGCACATCATTCAGGAAGAGATCGGTCTCCCCGTCTTCAGCGCCGTATCCACGGCGAAGGGGGACAAGAACCATATGACCTTCACGATCGCGCCGCTTCCTCCGGGATTCGGCATGACGCTCGGTAATGCGCTCCGAAGAGCACTTCTCTCGAGCCTTCCCGGTGCGGCCGTCACGTCGCTACGGATCAAGGGTGTCCAGCACGAGTACACCACCATCAAAGGTGTGCGCGAGTCGATCGTCGACGTGGGCTTGAACATCCGTCAGCTCAAGCT
Source organism: Candidatus Peribacteria bacterium RIFCSPHIGHO2_02_FULL_53_20 (assembly GCA_001787585.1). Taxonomy (GTDB): domain Bacteria; phylum Patescibacteriota; class Gracilibacteria; order Peribacterales; family Peribacteraceae; genus 2-12-FULL-55-11. The sequence goes on along the minus strand of MFXW01000072.1, from coordinate 1,476 downwards.
CCGGAAGTTCAACAAGGATCCGGAGGTCATCACGCTGCAGGCCAAGGGGCCAAAGACCCTGACCGCGAAAGACATCACGGTCTCCTCGGACATCGAAATCCTGAATCCCGATCTCGAAATCCTCACGCTCGAGAAGGGCGGGGAAATCGACATCCAACTCACTGTGGAGAAAGGTGTAGGGTACGTTCCCGCTTCCGAGCGAAACAAGAAACAGAACGAGCCGGGTCTTGTCTTCATTGATGCCGTGTTCAGTCCGGTTCTTAAAGTTCGCTTCGATGTCGAGTCGGCTCGCGTGGGACAGCGCACGAACCTCGATAGACTCATCATGGAAGTGGAGACAAGCGGATCCCTGAGCGCGGAGGAGGCGGTTCAGTTTGCATCGCAGCTCCTCAAGAGCTACTTCGAATACTTCGGTAGCCCCGACAAGGTGGTGGAGAAGGAATTCCTCGCTGATTTCAGCCGCGCGGGACCGCGCGCCGCCGAAGAGGCCGATACCTCTGTGAAAGAGAGCTACACCCCGATCGAGATCCTCAACTTCTCGCCGCGCACTTTGAATGCGCTCATCAATGCGGGAGTCGGATCGATCGAACAGCTTACGAAGTGCACGGAATCTTCTCTCAGTAATTTCCGAGGATTCGGAGCAAAAGCTCTCGATGAAGTGAAAGCAACGTTAGCCGAGAGAACTTTGAAGCTTGCTGATGAACCGACAGACGAATAACACGTTTTTTCCTTCCGACTTCCCAATTTTCCCTCTAGGATTTCGTCCCCATGAGACATCGCAAGTCTACTCTCCGGCTCAAGTACAAGCCTCAGCACTCGCGGATGATGGAGCGCAATCTCGTTACGTCTCTCCTTCTCTACGAGTCGATCCGCACGACCCAGATACGCGCAAAGGTCATCATCCCGTGGGTTGACCGTTTGGTGACTGTTGCCAAAACCAAGCCCGCTGCGCTCGCTATCCGTCGCATCAATGCCGTTGTCACCGACAAAAACGCCTGCCGTAAGATCATTGAAGTTCTCAAGGATCGCTATGCGACCCGTTCTTCGGGCATGACGAGAATGATTCCCGTGGGTGCAAGAAAAGGCGATGGAGCGAAGATGGTGGATCTGATGCTGATCGATGCGAATACGGGTGCAGTCGAGCCGCACCCCTCCGCGGGTGCGGAGGAAGGGCGCAAGAACCAAGGGCGCAAGGGCGCAACTTCTTCTAAAGCAAAATGAAAACCTCCACGCCAAAACCAGCGGCACCGCAGTGGCTCCTCATTGATGCCGATGGTCAGATGCTCGGCAGGATCGCGACGAAGGCTGCGCATCTTCTTCGTGGCAAGCACAAGCCTGCGTTCTCCCCGCACCAGATCCACGGCGACCATATCGTCATCGTGAATGCAGCGAAGATCGCCGTTGCGCAGAAAAAGGCTCGCAACAAGATCTACTACAGCCACTCTCCGTACCCCGGCAGTATGAAAAAAGTCAGCA
>MFXW01000071.1 GCA_001787585.1 Candidatus Peribacteria bacterium RIFCSPHIGHO2_02_FULL_53_20 | reverse complement strand
GGATCACTACAACGTACACAGGAAATGAAGAACCTTTGGAGGGACGCGATGAAGAAAATGGTGCATAAGTACGCCAACATCGTGAACTGCGAAGGGTGTACCGGTGATGCGATCGAAAATTCGCGCAATTGTATCGATTGTTATGATGTCACGGACGGTCAGGACTGCCGCTCCGTGCAAGTCGGTGTAGAGCCGAAAGATATCTATCACAGCAGCAACATGTACGTTCGTTCCGAGCTTTGTTATGAAACTCTCGGGACGATCGAAGCACATACGGTCGCGTATTGTCTCTACGTTTTCCATTCGCAACGACTTCTCTACTGCGAGTACTGCTTTAGCTGCTCCGACTGCTTCGGTTGCTCGGGACTCACACGGAAAAAGCATTGCATTTTCAACAAGCAATACACGGAAGAAGAATATGAAACATTGGTTCCGAAGATCATTGACGCAATGAAGCAGGCAGGTGAATTCGGACAATTCTTCCCCGTTTCACTTTCTCCGTTTGGCTATAACGAATCGCTGGCAAACGAGTATTTCCCGCTTACAGAAGAGGAGGCACATACAAAGGGATTGCTGTGGCGTGCCAAAGATATCCGGGATTTCCGTCCGCAGACTACGGCAGTTCCTGAAAAGATCACAGACGTTCCCGAAAGCATCACGCAGGAGGTTCTTGCATGCAGCGCTTGCCTACGCAATTACCGGATCATTCCTCAAGAAATCGCATTCTATAGGCAGCAGATTGTTCCGGTGCCTTTGCTCTGTCCGGATTGCCGTTATGTGGAGCGATTGAAACTCCGAAATCCGCGCAAGCTCTGGGCGAGGAAATGCGCTAAGTGCGAAAAAGGGATGGAATCGACCTACGCTCTGGATCGGTCGGAGACTGTGGTGTGTGAGGAGTGTTATCGGAAGGAAGTGTATTGAATGTTTGATGAAATGAAGCCATTGAATAGCTTTGCATTTGCCATTTTTCTTGGAATAATAGGCTACAAATGGCGAACTTGCGTTATCTCCACATCATTGTCCCGCAAGGGAAAGAAGGCGAGAAAAAAGGGGAATCCAGATTCCAGGAACTTCTGCTAAGTCTCCGCAATACCGTGACCGGAGAACATTTCTCGTTTGAATTCTTCGGACTCGCGCAGTACACATACTTCTATGCGGTGATGGAGGAGAAGTTCAAGGAGACGATCGAAGGATTGATTTACGCCACATTCCCCGAGGCGGAGATCCGCGAGACACAGGACTATACGTCGATGTTCGATGCAAATACGCAGCACGTTGCGGGCGTGGAGCTCAAATTGCTCGAGAAGGATGTGTTTCCCATTCGTACCTACGACCAGTACGAGGAGGACAGTCAGTCGCGATTGTTTTCCGTCATCAGCAAAATCAGCAAGACCGAGCAAGTATGGGTACAGCTCATCGTCGAGCCCGAGGATGACACTGCCGCGTATCACTTCTTCCACACACTCCGGTACCGGATGTCGAAGATGCGGAAGTTTTTCAGTATCCGTGACCGCATGCGCAAAGAGGGAAGATCGGGGATTGCTGATCGCCGGGGCGCCGCAGCCCATGAGAAAGAGAAGAGCAAGCCGTTTCGTGCAAGTATCCGCTGTGGCTATGTCGCAGCTTCTGCTGAGGAAGCGAAGCTCAAGCTCAATGCCGTGGTGAACAGCTTCTACCATTTCAACGATACTGACATCAACGGATTTGCCGCAGGGCGGTTCCAGACAGGTCCATCCTTCATTGATCGCTATCGTCTCCGATTACTCGGCAAACCCTTCACGATGAGCGCTAAGGAGATAGCGACGCTCTATCACTTTCCCAACGCGGATATCGTTCCGCACATCGTTCACGTACTCTCACGCAAATCGGATCCTCCACATGACTTGCCCAAAGCAGGGGAGCCCGGGGTTTCAGCCTTCGGTGTCACCAATTACCACGGTAGTTTCGTGCCCTTCGGTGTCCGTCGCGAAGATCGTCGCCGGCATCTCTATCTCGTCGGGAAATCCGGCTCGGGAAAATCCAAACTCTTAGAGCTCCTCATTCATACCGACATGCACGCGGGTCATGGCGTCGCCGTGCTCGACCCGCACGGCGATCTGGTCGATGCGGTGCTGCGCTATGTCCCGCGGCATCGCATGAAAGACGTGGTACTCTTTGATCCGGCGGATATAGAGTTTCCCATTGCGTTTAATCCTCTCAGCAAGGTCGATGAGGCCTACAAGATGCAGCTCACCATCGGCTTTCTCGATATTTTTAAGAAACTCTTCGGGGACAACTGGACGTACCGACTCGAGCACGTGCTCCGGTACACAACACTTGCTCTCCTCGATAGCCCCAACACCACGGTTCTGAGCATTCTCAAGATGCTCACGGACAAAAACTACCGCCAGAAGATCGTCGCGCACATCGAAGATAACGTGGTGAAGAGCTTCTGGGTCTCGGAGTTTGCCGCTTGGAGCGAGAAGTTCGATGCCGAGGCGATCACGCCGCTGCTGAATAAAGTGGGTCAGCTCGTCGCCACAAATATGATCCGCAACATCATCGGACAAACAGAAACGAAGTTCGACATCCGTGACATCATGGACAATAAAAAAATTCTGCTGATGAAAGTAAGTAAAGGGCTTCTGGGAGAGGAAAACTCCTCCCTCCTTGGTTCCATGATCATCACGAAGATGTACCAGGCGGCCATGAGCCGCGCGGACACATCCGAAGAAAAGCGTCCGGATTTTTACTTCTATATCGATGAGTTCCAGAACTTCGCGACCGATACGTTCTATGAAATTCTGTCCGAAGCGAGAAAGTATCATTTGAACCTTACGATCGCGCACCAGTACATGGGGCAACTGAGCGGCAAGATCCGTGAAACGGTCTTTGGTAACGTCGGTTCGATGATCAGCTTCCGCGTCGGTGCAGAAGACGCGCAGATTCTGGAGAAGGAATACAACCCCGTCTTCAAGGAACGTGACATCATCAACCTCGGTGTCCGGGAGTTTTATTGCAAGATGTCGGTTTCGGGCGAAAGCCGCGAAGCATTTTCCGGTCGTACCATCGATGTGCCAAAAGTCACCGATGATTGTTCAGGAGAGATTCGAGCCGAGTCGCGCCGCAAGTATGCCGCACCCAAGAAAGATGTGGAACTCATGCTCAAGAAGTGGGATGAATCGGCGAGTGCGCCGCCTGCGGAAGATGAAATGGGAGAGGAGGAGTTTGAGGAGCCGCTGATTTAGGATTTGGATTAGGGTTAGGAATGGGGGTTTGTCTTCCGCTTAGATCAGGCAACGCTTACTATTCTTTCACGGAGAGATGGCCGAGTGGTCGAAGGCGCGCGACTCGAAATCGCGTAGGCTCCAAAAGGGTCTCGAGGGTTCGAATCCCTCTCTCTCCGCCATAAACCAGAACGGCTGTATGGGTCATTATCCATGTCGAAATTGCTCCCTTCCTCCTTTTTTCTGTGAGCCGTTCGGTTTATGGCGAGCCATGTACCCGAGCGAAGCGAGTGGTACATGGCCGCCTTTCTACAAACAATCCATTCATTGCAGCTTTAGGCACTTTTCCCCATGATAGAGCCGAAAAACATCGTCAAAATGGCTTATAACTCACGCAATCCCTAGCAAAATGCCTATTCCGTCAATTGCTTTTGACAAGCCAAATTCACCATTAGACGATGATTTTTGCCTTGCAGAGGGGGTTTTGACTGCTAGTATCTCGCCGTCTACTTCTTCCCCCCTTATTTCATGTCCTACGTCGTCGCTTCGAAGATCAAGGAAGTTATCAAGAAGAACAACATGATGGCTGCCGGTGACCTCGCAGAGGCTGCCAGCACATTCCTTGAGAACGCTCTCAAGGCAGCAGTGAAGCGCGCCAGCGAGAACGGCCGCAAGACTGTTCGCCCGTGCGATCTTTAAGAAGCAAGATTTGCTTATCAAAGTGGGGCTGCCGTAAGGCGCCCCATTTTTTTAAAGGGCGCAAGGGCACAAGGACCAAGGGCACAAGACATCTTTGCTTGTGCCCTTGCGCCCTTGGGATTTGTGCCCTTACTTCTTTGCCTCTCTCTTCAACTCCGCATCCATAAACTGTTGTATATCCCCATCCAGCACCCCTTGCGTATCACTTGTCTCCGTATCCGTCCGAAGATCCTTCACCATTTGGTACGGATGCAGGACATAGCTTCGGATTTGCTGACCGAAGTCTGCGCTTTTGGTTGCTCCCTTGAGTTCTTTCTTCGTCGCCAAATCTGTAGCTTCTTGTCTCTCGAGAAGCTTTGCGCGAAGTAATGCCATGGCACGCGTGCGATTTTGCAATTGTGACCGCTCGCTTTGGCATGCCACAACGATGTTGGTGGGGATATGCGTGATGCGAATCGCTGTCTCCACTTTATTTACATTCTGTCCTCCTGCGCCGCCGCTGCGGAACGTATCGACCCTGAGTTCATTCGGATGGATCGCCACTTCCGTTTCTGCGATCTCCGGTAGCACTTCAACCAAAGCAAAGCTTGTCTGCCGCAGGTTCTTGGCATTAAAAGGAGAGAGGCGGACAAGGCGGTGCGTGCCGCGCTCGCATTTCAGATATCCGTAGGCCATTGATCCTTCCACATAGATCGTTGCGGTTTTGATTCCCGCCTCCTGACCGTCCGTTTTATCCACCAGATCCGTCTTCCATCCCTGGCGTTCGCAGTACCGCAGATACATCCGCAGGAGCATCGATGCCCAGTCTTGTGCCTCGGTCCCGCCGGCTCCGCCGCTCACGGTGAGGTAGCAGTTGCCGACATCAAATTCTCCAGAGAGATAGAGCTGCGTCTCCAGACTTTTCCAATTCACTTCAAGTTTCCCGTATTCCTTTTCCAGATCCGGGAGATCGCTCTGCGCAGCTTGCGCGGTCAATTCCAAAAGATCCTTCGTCTCCGCGAGCATGGAGCAGACCGGTTCCCAGGTTTTCTTCAGTGATCGCAGTTCCGCAAAGAGCGCATTCGCTGCTTTCTGATCCGACCAAATTCCCGGATCTTCTGATCGCTTCTGTAGTTCTTGAATTTTGTTCGGAACGCCCCATGCATCAAAGAGAGTCCTTACCCGTGTGCAGAGCGGACTCCAGTTCCCGGAGTTTTTTGAGGAGCTCTTCCATGGGGAAGGGGGGATGGGGAGTCGGGAGTCGGGAGTCGGGAGTCGGGAGTCGGGAGTCGGGACTGATTCTGAGAAGTATTGTAGCGGAAAATGCAGAACGTGGATATTGCTTTGTACAAATCAACATTTTATCTAATTTATGCAATATTTCCTCTGAGACAAAAAGACGGAATTTGGCTATAATATAAGGAAAACTCCATGACTGAATCACACACACCCACTCCGGCTATTTCCGATCAGCCATCCCGCCCAACACCGGGGCATATCTTCCATCGGATGAGTCTGCCGGTGCTCCTCTTCTGTTCGGTTTTGGCGACGACCTTAGGAGTCTCACGCATTGCCATTCTCCCCGCACTGACCTCCGTTGAAGTGGGCGGGATAGTGCGCGATGCTGCAAGTTTGCAGAAGCATGCAGACAAGCTCGAGGCAAAACTTGCCGTACTCGAAGAGGATCGCGAGGCAGAAATTCTGCCGATGGATGGCAAAGAGTACCGGGCGCTGGTTGATGCGAAAATGGAAAGCCTCTCGACAGCGGAACTGATGGATTCCTTCCGTACGATCGCAAGGAATATCGTGCCGCAGACGCCGAATGCCATTGTCATCACTGCAGTGCGACAGGAAATTTCCACACAATCATTGAAGCTCACCGGTGATGTACGTGGTGTGGGACCGGGCAGCATGACGGTGCTTGCTGCGTTCACCGAAGTTCTCCGCGATGATCCGCGCGTCGCATCTCTTGTTGCGCCGAGTTTTGCGCGTCTTGAAGATCCGAAGATCGGGGTGCATTCCCCGTTCACCATCACCCTCACTCTCCGATGACATTGCCTTCTTCCCACAGGCTTTGGACATCCACCGTTCTTCGTTGGACGGCTTCCGCGGCACTGCTGCTTCTTGGAGGGAAGTTCCTCGCCGTGCATATCACGACGGTTCGCGATGTGCGCGCATCATCCCTTCCGCTCGCACAGGAGATTCCGGCACTGGAACGTCGCGTAAGCATACTCAAGGAACAACAGGAACTGACGGAACTCTCCCATGCTCTGCGCGTCGGTTCCCCTGAAGAGAAGGTTCACGTTTATGCATTGCCTAATAAGACGGACATCGACAAGGTCATCACCGCTTTTGATGTGTTTGCGGAAGAACTGCGACACCAAAAGACGCTCATGAAGATTTCGCCGATGGTCTTCGGTGAAGCTGCGCTGGCGGAAAATGGCATACGCACCCAGTCACTCACGTTCGAGGCGACCCTGCACCGCGACGGTATTGCCGCACTGCAGACTTTCGTACGCCTGGGCGGACTCCTCTCCGTAGCTGATGCATTACGTTCCGACGAACGGTCGCGGTTATTGCTTCAGACGGAATTGGAGAACCCCGCTGCCATCGTTGCACTCGAGCAGTTCCTGAATACCGATCTGCTTTCTTATCTGCGGGAGCCGCGACCAGCCGAAGAGCAGCTTCTGAAGTCCTTTTCCAATCAGAGTTTCGAGCGTGCCTTTCGGGATATCGTTCGCAATTCATTGCTCGCAGATGCCGGAAGGCTGCTCACGCCGGAATTCATGCAGACGCTTCATGATGCAAAACTGTGGCCGATGCAAATGATGGATATGGAGGCGATGAGTCTGGAAGTGGGAGGTGCGGCGGAGTGGTATAGGGTGAAGGTGAAGGTGGTGTTGTTTATGAGAGCTGTGTAGCAGTTTCTTGCCCTGCAAAGAAAAGAAGACAATACTTTGGATGTTCTTCCAGATGCTATGAGCAACATTCCTCCCGAATTGACCCGTCGAGAATTACTTGAATCAGTTGGGGTAGGTGTCTTGGTAGGATTAGGATTTGATAGAATGATGGGAGAGAAACCTGATGTACTAATAGACCAAAGAACTACAGAAAACAGAGCAGCGATATGTGTTCTATTGGGAGCCCTTTCAATGATCGTTATTGCACAATTTACGAAGGCTCTTGAGTATCTGGATCAGCGAAGAGATGAGCAAGAACAGCAGCTCCCATCTGGAATGAAGTAGCTTGACCATCTCTGTGCATTCCATCACATTGAGCGTGCAGCATGCAGAAGCGCAGACAATACATCGGTTCCCACTCCCGCGACGCAAAACGTCCGCGGACGAATGAAGAAATCAAATCGGCAGAAGTGCTTTTGGTCACGGACGGTGTTACAGAGCGCGTTTCTCTTGAGGAGGCTCTTAGACGAGCTAAGGAATCAGAATACGATCTCATCGAGATTGCCGCAAAGGCCAATCCGCCGGTCGTGAAAATCGGTGACATTGGCCAGTACCTGTATCAGCAGCAGAAAAAGGAGCGGAAGCAAAAGAGCGGCTCCAAGCAGACCGAGGTGAAGATGCTCCGGTTTGGCTTTCGTACGGATCAGCACGATCTTGATCGTCTCATTGAGCGCTCCAAAGAATTTCTCGCAGAGCGGCATCTGGTGAAATTCGTTGTGCGTCTCCGGGGAAGGGAACTCAGCAATAAATCCTTTGCGGGGGATAAATTAAAGGGCGTCATTGCAGCGCTAAAAGATGAAGCGGAAGTGGAAATGGATATGCGGATGCAGGGGAATAGTTTTGTGGTGGTATTGCGGGCGAAGAAGTAGAGACGTGCCGCGGCACGTCTCTACGGCAAAACATCCGCAGATTTCCTTTGCAACCGCCCTGTTATTCCCTAGGATTCCCCGGTACCCATGCCCAAGATCCGTTCCCACAGCGGCACAAAGAAGCGCGTCCGTCGCACGGGCAGCGGCAAATATGCCGTAAAGCGCCACAGCCGCAATCATCTTCTCCTACAGAAGAACAAGCGCCAGAAGCGCCTCAATCGCACACTTACCCTGCCTTCTACGGAGCATCACCGTCTGAGGGGTCTTGTTCCCTACCTCTAAATTCCTAAAATTCCATGCGTGTTAAGCGCGGTATTGTCCGCCATCGGCGTCATAAGAAGATTCGCAATCTTGCGAAGGGGTACCGCGGCATGCGCTCTAAGACCTTCGTGAAGGCGAACGAAGCCGTGATGAAAGCCGGGCGTTATGCGTATCGCGATCGCAAGGCTAAGAAGCGCACATTCCGCCAGCTTTGGATTGTCCGTCTCAATGCAGCTCTTGCCATGCACGGTCTCGGTTACGCACCGTTCATCAAAGCATTGCATGATAAAAAGATCGCGTTGGATCGCAAGGCGCTTTCTGAGCTTGCCATCCATGAGCCGGAAGCGTTTACAGCGGTGGTGAAGGCAGTGGGGAAATAGAGTTTCCACTTCCTTCTTTTTACAATTCCTCCTCCCCCCGACCCCCTCCTCCTTCGGAGGAGTGGGAGCTCTGTTGCACGAGTGAATAAGCACGATATTTCCTTGTTGCATGCATACAACAAACAACACACATCCCCCTACTCCGAAGGAGGAGGGGTGAGGGGAGGAGGTTATATTTGGAGGAAGGGGTCGGGGGGATGAAGGAGTTCCTATGCATTCCTACTCTTCAGTTCATCATACAACGCAACCACTGCAAGCAGAGCGATAATCGTTGCCGGTGCATTTAGCACAGCATCCACAACATCCATGGTGAGCATTGCTGAGTCATGCATTCCTTCCACTAGCCAGTATCCGAGGAGAGAGAGAAGGTTCGGTGGACCGTAGATCACGATCAATATCACTGCGAGACGCCAGAGCACTGACCATGTGTGCCCACGGACGAGGGCAATGCTTTGTCTTAGTGCAGCGCGATATGCTGTGTCTTCTGCGACGATGATGATTGTGTAAAACGTTGTGCGAATTGCATAGATGATGCCCGGAATGATGAGCAGCAGGCTCCAGAGCAGTGTGAAGCAGAAGCGGAGGAGCTGTGTGAGCAGCAGCGGCACAATGAAGGAACGCCCTTCGCGTGCAACTGCCACAAGCGATGTACGGTTTCTGCCGGCGGGGGAGTGGACGAGTTTTTTCCCGACAAGCAGCACGCATGCGCCTCCCCAGAGCATGATCACCGCGAAGAGCACGATCATCGCAACTACCATCAGTGTGAACATGCTTTGCTGGGTTTCCGTGAATCCCATGAATCCCGCTTCCTTGTTCCATTCCATCACCGTGGAAAGCATGTTCATCGCTGCGCCGGGTACTAGGAAGAACCACAATCCCACTCCCTTGAGGGCAGGCTGTTTGCGTGCGAAGCTCCAGGCAGTGCCGATCAGGGAAAATGGAGAGGAGATAGGGATGGGGAGATCGGGAGTCGTGAGATCGTGAGTCGGCTCCCTGCAGCCAAAAAGTACGCGGGATGATCGCTCGATGCAAGCAATCTCTCTATGCGATTACTTGCGCTTTACCCGGATAAATCCGGAGACATCCAGCGTATCAAGGTGTTTCTCTTCCTTGCTCAGAATATCGAGGAGCAGGTTGATCCCCAGAGCGTCGCTAGCCATGTGGCTGCACTGGATCATATTCACATGGTGCTTTTTTGCCTCTTCCAGCGTCTTTTCTGTGACGTGCATTGAGAGGATAGTGCCGATGCCTGCATGCGACTGCGCAATGAGTTGCTCCTCAGGACCATTCGTTCCCCCCGTGAATTCCGTCGCTGTGATTTTTCCCGGTCGTCCGCCCTTGGTACCGTTCACGATGATCGGCGGGTTTCCCTTGCGTGCGTATTCCTTGTACTCCGGGATCTCGAGCAGCGCGTTGACGATCTCGCCCAGATCATCGAACTTCTTTTTGCAGATCGTCTTCTCGATGAATTGCCAGACGAGGTTATCCGTGATCGTATGGCAGCAAAATGCGGGAATGCCGAGGAGTTCCGCGGCGCGCTCTGTCCGAAACAGGTTATCCGCGTGGATCGACCGCCAGACGCGATCTTGTCGCGGTTTGAGATGTGCTTCCGAGTGGTTCACGGGTACGCCGATGCTCGCAAGAATGTCCACCTGGAGATCCATCACTTTATCAAGATCGGCGAGTGCTCTGCCCTCGGGGTGATGAATTAACACAGCGTCGATTTTCTCTCCTTTGCTGCGGAGACGGTCAATGAGGAGCATCTCGGGAGTCTCGATGTCAATGCCCACGGCAATCCGTTTGATATCTTCCTCGCCGCTTCCGTTGATCACTCTGCAGTCCTGGTACGGGTTCCACGTACGCTCATGATCTGCGAGTTCTTTTTCCACACCTTCCAGCTTTGCCTGGCGTTTTTCCTCTTTCTTGAGCATCTTCTCAATCTGCTTTTTGCTGCGGACATCGGCATCAATGCCGATTTCCACACAACGATGAAAGAATTTTTTGAGCTTCATAGTGGGTGCAGAGTACAGCCCCTATGACGTATGAAGCAACTTTCTCTGAAGTTGCTCATTGGGGTGCTTCTTTACAGTTATCTACTTTCTTTTGTCTGCCGGACAAAAGAAAGTAGCAAAGAAAAGCCCACCGCGCGCCAGAACCCCTCCGCCCGGCCATGTGTCTCGATGGAAACGCCTGCAAGGATTCGGCGTTTCCCTCTCGACTCCGCTGCGGCGGAAAACATGGCCTTCCCCTGCACCCCCCGTGGCGCGCGGAGCCCGCCCCTACGATGGCATGACGATTTTTGCATCTACCACAGAGATGCCTTGAGAAGTGACGAGGATGGGATTGCAATCCAACTCCAGTATCTGCTGGCATTCGTTCATGAGTTCGGATATAGCAACAATTGCCCGTGCCAGCGCATCGATATCACTCCGCGCCTTTCCCCGCATACCGAGCAACAATTTCCAACTCTTCAATTCCGTGAGCATCCGGTACGCCTCTTCTTCGTTGATCGGTGCAATGCGGAAGACCGCATCGTGGAACAATTCCGTGTAGATACCGCCGAGGCCGACCATGACCATCGGACCGAAGGAGAGATCTTGGAGACCGCCGATGATGAATTCGTTACCGGGTGGCAAATGTTTCTGAATCAAAATTGAGAATTGAGAATTGAGAATTGAGAATTGCGGAGCACGCGCTTGAATATTGGAGATAATTTCCTGAAAAGCGTCGCGTACATCATCGGATGTCTGCAGGTTTCCCTTTACACCGCCGACATCGGTTTTATGGAGAATCTGCGGAGAGCTGATTTTGGCGATGACGGGGAATCCGATATCTTTTGCAATTTGTACAGCTTCCTCTGCGGTTTTCGCTATCTTGGCTTCGGGTTGCGGTAATTGATAGAGAGCAAAGAGCTCTGTTGCTGCATCTTCATTCAGCAATCCTGAATGATTGGCGAGGATCTTCTGCGCCTTGTCTGTGCGCGTTCGGGCACCGCGTTTTTCGTGCGCTTCATTCCCATTATGTGAAGGGAGCAGCGTTGCCATCGCATGCACTGCCGCTTCGGGAGTGGGGAAATAGGGGATTCCATTGTGCATGAGAATCTTTTGCCCTTCAGTGACACTCGGACCGCCCATGAAGCAGGCGACGACGGGCATAAGCGGAAGACGTTTGTGGAAATCTGCAATCGCACGTGCGATTTCTTCAGTGGGTGTCATCACCTGAGGCGTCAGAAGAACGACGACGCCGTCGATGCCAGGATCATCCCCGGTTGCGTCGAGCGCTGCGGAGTATCGATCACACAGTGCGTCGCCGAGGACATCAATCGGATTTGCGACGCTTGCGGAGGAGGGGAGTTTTTTAGAAAGAGAGTTGCAGGTTGCAGGTTGCAAAGGAGGCAATGCTAGACCATTGGATTCCGTTGCGTCCGTCGCGAGGATGCCCGGACCGCCGGCATTAGTAATCACGGCGATGTGGTTCGTGCGGAGCTGCGGTTGGGTGGAGAGCGTTTGAAGAAGCATCAGAAATTCTTCCGCATTGGCAGCACGATGGATTCCGGTTTGCGCGCATGCAGCGTCGATGGCGGCAGAAGATCCTGCAAGCGCTCCGGTATGCGAGGAAGCGGCTTTACGCCCCGCATCAGAAATGCCGGATTTGAGAAGGACAATCGGTTTCTCTTTGCTGATCCTTTCGGCAGTCTTCAAAAATCGTCGGCCGTCTTTGATGCTTTCCAGATACAGCCCGATCACTTTCGTTTCTGGATCTGCCGCGCATTCCTCCAAAAAATCGCATTCATCCATCACCGCTTTGTTGCCGATAGAGAGAATCTGCGAGTAGCCGATGCCGAGGCTCAGTGACTGATCGATCAGAGCAACGGCAAGCGCCCCGGATTGGCTGATCAAGGCAATCGAGCCGGGTTTTGGGAGGTCTTTGGCGAAGGAGGCATTTAAGCCAAGACGGGGAATGAGTATTCCTAAGCAATTCGGACCAATAACGTTTGTTCGTTTGTTCGTTTTTTGGTTTGTTCGTTCCCGGGCTATACGAATCACTGTCTCCTCCAGCGCTCTTCCCGCGTCAGTATGCGTTTCGGAAAATCCTGCACTGATAATCACAATTGTTTTTACTTCTTTCGCGATGCATTCCTCGACGACGCCGGGAACCGTGGATGCAGGCGTTACGATGATCGTCATGTCGACAGTTCCGGGAATTTCACCGATGGTGCGGAAGGATTTCTTTCCGAGAATCTCTTCTCCTTTTGTATTTACTGCATACACGTCACCCTGAAATCCCTGTGTCAGGAGATTACTCAAAATCATGTGCCCGACTTTGTACGGGCTGGCACTTGCTCCGATGACGGCGATGGACAGAGGGTGCATGTGTGTTTACAGATAATACTCCTATTGCGCTTTGCGGATGATGTTGCGGTGCAGATTCGTATCCACTGCATCCAAATATACTTGATGTGCTTCATATTCATCCATTGTTTTTGCATTCAATCGGTTTTGAATTGCTGCATAGATATCCGCCCATGCGGTGCTTTCGTTGTTCTGCACTCTCCTGAGTAACTCGTGCTGCACCGTGCGCGCATTTCTCTTTATTGGATTGGTAATGATGTCTTGCGCATATCGATCGATGGTCTCCGCAAGAGTCTGTGCATTAGATGTTTCCAATCGCTGAACGCCATCGCTGATTCTCTTTGACGCAGTGACTTCTGTGCCAATCTTATCCAAATCAAAATCATCATTCGCTAGAGGCGTCGCATCCATCTCGACGATGAATCCGTTCGTCTCCAGGTGCTCGATGGCTTGTAAGAGCTTTTGTTTCGCGGTGTCTGCTGCTTCACTGGATAGCCGTTTGTACGGGTCTAGGTACCGAATCCAATCATCAGAAGTGTGCGGACGATTTTCCTCCAGTTGTTCCATGTACCACGCGCACGTCGATTTCAGCGTCTGGTCTGTCATCTCTGCCGTTCTCTCACGCCAGATATCTCTACACTTTTCCGCGATCTGAGCATCACATTCACCGTTGAGGATTTCCAATGCTAATGCATTTACCATAGGTTTCCCGGATGTACGAAGTTGCTGAGGAACATCGATCCACTGCTTTTCTAGCATGCGGGTGAGAATAGCGTTGTACCATTGCCGATCAGCTTTTAATCCCGTTACTTCCTGCGCAACGTTTTCCCAGTCAACAGGTTCCTTGTTCTCAATCCGTCGCAGAAGTAAATCATATATTTGATAATCGGTTGAAGCGCCAGGGGCTCTTACATTTGCATAAATTCTATCAAGATTTGCTGTAGGCGTAAGCAATGGCTTGGCGGTTCCGTCGGATATCGCCGCTACCTTTTCCGCATCATCTGAGCTTGGATCGTTCTCTGGCATATAGTATTATTATATATCAATTTGCCTGTTTAGGCAAACATAGAATGTCTGTCATTGGATTCGCGTTATTCCGCTACAATGCGCGAGTGCCTCAACTTCAGATTATCTACGCCTCCACCAGCGGTCATACGGAGTACGTCGTGGGCGTACTTCGGGAAGCCTTGGAAAAGGGATCGAAAGGGTTGCAGGTTGCAAGTTGCAAAGCGGAGGAGGCAAAACCGGAGGATCTTTTGAAAGGCGATGCTTTGCTCCTTGCTTGCGGGACATGGAATACCGATGGCCCCGAAGGGCAGCTCAATCCGCACATGAAGGATCTCCTGGTTGGCAGAGCCAAAGACATCGATTTGAAGGGAAAACCGGTAGCGATCATTGCTCTGGGTGATGACCGCTATTTCTACACATGCCGGGCAGGGGAGCATATGCGGAGATTTGTCCTGGACCATGGAGGAAAAATTCTCGGGGATGTGTTCCTCATCGTAAATGAGCCATATGGGCAGGAGGAGAGAATCCAAACTTGGAGTGAAAAACTTTTTTCACATATTCGTGAGATCGTGAGATCGTGAGCTCGGCTCACCACTCACCACTCACGATCTCACCAATGTCCCGCATCTCTCTCAAAGTCACCGGCGCTCAAGGTCAGGGTGTGAACTCTGTGGGCGAGATGTGTGCCAAGGGGCTTAAGCGCAGCGGGTACTGCGTGTTTGGGTACCGAGAATATATGTCGCTCATCAAAGGCGGACACAGCAGTTATCAGCTGGATGTTTCCTCGGACTCCATCGAAAGCAGTGAGACGACGATCGACATGCTCGTGTGCTTCAACCACCACGGACTAGAACGGAATGCTCACGAAGTGAAGAAGGGCGGCATCATCCTGCACCAGACCCCGCAGTGGAAATTTTCAAAGGAGCAACAAAAATCTTTGGATGATCGTGGCGTGCGCACGGTGTATCTTCCTTCGGAAGATATCCTGAAAAAGCTCAAGGCAAAGCCAATTCTTGGCAATGTGCTCATTACATCCGTTGTGTGGTCCATCCTCGGGAGGAGTGCCGATGATCTCAAGGAATTGGTGCAGGAACAATTTGGGCACAAGGGAGAAAAAGTGGTGGAGATGAACTTCAAATGCATAGAAGAAGGATTCCATTTCGTTAAAAATGCAGAATCCAAAATGCAGCATGCAGAATTACCGAAGCCGAACGCTGCCTGGGAAAATCATCTCCTTATTACGGGAAGTGAAGCGATGGGGCTTGGGCTCATTCATGCCGGATGTCGCATGTACTCGGGATACCCGATGACGCCGAGTTCGCCGCTCCTTACGTATATTGCGGGAATGCAGAATGAAACCGGGATGATCGTGAAGCAGGCAGAGGACGAAATCACTGCGGCGCAGATGATGAGTGGGGCGATGTATATGGGAACGCGCGCGGCTACTGGCACTTCCGGCGGGGGATTTGATTTGATGACCGAGACACTATCTCTGAATGCGATCATCGAAAATCCTTCGGTATTTGTTCTCGCACAGCGACCGGGACCGGCAACGGGGCTTCCTACGTGGACTGCACAGGGAGATTTGCTACTCGCCATCGGTTCTTCGCACGGCGAATTCGCACGCTGTGTGATGGCGGTTTCCGATGCACAAGATTGCTACGATCTCATGCCCGAGGCATTCAATCTTGCAGAGAAGTATCAGACGCCGGTGATCGTGATGACGGACAAGCAGATTGCCGAGGCACTTTTCACGCAAAAACCGTATGATCAGAAGAAAGCGAAGGTCGATCGGGGATTGCTCGTAACCGATCCGAAGGCGTTGAAGAAGCTCAAGAGTACCGATCGCTACGATCCCGCCGCGAAAGACGGCATATCTCTGCGATGGCTTCCGGGAGCGGATGCAGCAACCTACTGCGCACAGGGAGATGAGCACAGCGCGGATGGATCGGTCGATGAAAGTGCGAAGAATGCCGTGGAACAGATGGAGAAGAGGATGAGGAAGATGAGAGCAATGGAGCGGGAGACGCCTGATCCTGTTCTGACGAAAATTGAAAATGGAAAATTGAAAATTGAAAATTCAAATGCGGAACTTGATCTGTTGGTGGTGAGTTGGGGGAGTAATAAAGGAGTGATATTGGATGCCCTGAAACAAGAAGGGCAGGAAGGGCAGGAAAGGCAGAAAGTGGGATATCTGCATTACACGTATTTGTGGCCGATGAAAACGGAGCGATTACAGAAACTTTTGAAGAAGGCGAAGCGGACGGTGCTTGTGGAATGCAATCACGGAGGACAACTGGGGCAGGTCATTCAGCTCGCTGGCGGTCCTGCGATTGC
>MFXW01000070.1 GCA_001787585.1 Candidatus Peribacteria bacterium RIFCSPHIGHO2_02_FULL_53_20 | reverse complement strand
CAGCTCCGCTTGCCGGCCATAGCCTTGGCGACGGCTGGACGAAGACTGGCCGTTTCGGAAAACCGCCAAAGAACCCGGAAAACGATCGGCTCGAACGTTCTTCGGTCCGCCAAACGCAAACTTTTTCAGTAACATACGCAAAAATTACCATAATATAAGAACATATTCCAGCAATTAGTATTGACTATATACAACCATTCTGATAAATGTAGTACCGTTTTATTACCTATTTCAGAATTATGACTCAAGAATCTCGAAAGGAACGGTTTGTTCGGCTCGCTAACAAGAGGACAAATACAGTTCTAGAAAGACTGCGCGTTCTCGGCAATTGTTCCAACGCTTCTTTGTACGAGTACACGGAAGAGGAGGTGAACAAAATTTTCGGAGCCATTGCAAAAGAATTGAATGATGTGAAGGCGAAATTTTCAAATTCGAAACAGAAATCATCTAGGACTTTTTCCTTGTAACAGTTATGGACACAAAAAATCTTCTCTTATCACTGATAAAGGCAAACGCCGAGACAGATGTGGCTGATGTTATTAACAAACACCCCATACTCAAAAACGAAAAAAATTGGAGACCTTATGGTACTCCGAATAACATTGGAACGATCACGGGGCAAAACCCTGAAGCCATACCATCTTTATCAGAGAAGATAACAAACTCACTTGATGCCATTCTAATAAAAGCATGTATCGAAAATGGAGATGACCCCAAGGGAGAAAATAGTCCTAATTCAATGGCTGAAGCTCTTAAAAAATATTTCAACTTGGATGATGAAAAATATGAAGAGCTTTCGGATGCTCAAAGAAGAAAACTTGCAAAGAAAGTACAGATATTAGCTGAGGGAGAAAAAGGAGGTAAGACAAACATAATTATTTACGATGAAGGAGAAGGACAGCATCCCCAAAAGTTTCCTGACACATTTCTTTCGTTAAGTGCTGATAATAAAGGAAAGGTATTTTTTGTGCAGGGAAAATATAACATGGGAGGTTCTGCCGTTCTCCCATTTTGTGGAGATAGTGGTGAAACAGGCTATCAGCTGATTCTTTCAAAAAAGAATTTAAGTAAAGATAATATGGGGAACTTCGGATTTACATTAATGAGGAGAAACTGGGGCGAGGGAAAACACGTGAAATCATCCCGGTACGAATACTGCGTAGATGAGCAAGGAAAAATATTTGAGTTCTCAAGCAATCCGCTCGATCTTGGCCTATTTGAAACTTTATTTGCTGGTGGGACATACATTAAACTCTATAATTATGATTTACCGACAAAAACAGATATTACTCTGGACTTTTGGAGAGGATTAAATAGATACATATATAAATCTGCTTTACCTGTTCTTCTATACGAAAAAAGAGAGTACGGTGGCAAGACACCCTCAAAAATAATGCATGGTAATAGAATGCGTGCAAGATTGGACGAACGAGGAAGCCTTGAAAAATCTATTTCTATGAGTCTATCAATTAGAGGGCAGCAATATCCGGTAGAGGTTTTTGTGTTTAACAAAGAGGTACAACCTCGTGAATTTATCGGAGGTATGCCGATAGTATTTAGTGTTAATGGGCAAGTGCAACATTATCTAGGACAAAGTTTTATTTCCAGTAAGGCAAAAAAGGCCTACTTGAAAAGCTCGATGTTGGTTCATGTCGACTGTTCTGATTTACCTTCGAAGTTACATGAAAGAATTTTCATGTCGAACCGAGCACAAATGCGTGACGTCATTGAATACAGAGAGCTATTGGACGCATTGGCAAAAGAATTAAGAGACAACGAGACCCTGCGAGCGATAGATGATACAAGGCAAAAGGATGCTGTATATCAAAATCCTAAAGATGAAGCTTTCTTAAAGAATATAATTGGAAGGTTGTTGAGAGATGATAAAGAAATCGAGAGGTTGCTTGGTCTTAGTGGAGATATAATTGGCACTAAAACAAAGGAAATTAAGAAGGAGCAGAAGGGCGATAAAAAACCGTTTAGAGGGGAGAGACACCCTTCGGTTTTTAGGTTTAAAAATCTGAAGCCCGGTCAATACAAAATGCTTCCACAGAATGGTGAATGCCGCATCCAAATTGAAACGGATGTAGAAGACGAGTATCTCATGCGTTCTCATGAGAAGGGTGAGCTGAACATCAAGATACAGGTCCCCCGGATACCTGTGGGCCCAGGGCCAGGCCCAGGACCAAAGCCTTCTGACAGGAACGAAGATGTTTTAGAAGTAAACAGAGTTGGACCTAATAATGGCACCATTAGCCTACGCATCAAACCAACAAAAGAATTACCCGTTGGAACCTCTGTTCCGATTGATATCGAAATGAGTTCCCCAAACGGCCCCTTTCAACTAACGGCATTGGTAAAAATTGATAACCCGCATGGCAAGACAGATGAGAAAAACATCACAACAAAGCAACAATACTCCCTGCCTGCTCTTACAGAAGTCTATAAAGAGCGCCCAACGAAAGAACAGGAGGATAAAGAAGCTCAACAAAAATATTGGTTGGATTGTGATCCTGTTTGGACAGAAGCTGAAATTTGCAGGATTCAAGAGTCCAGCAGACAGGATCGTTTAGTAGATACTGTGGAAATAAATATGGATGCAAAAGAGTTGCATAGCTACATCAAATCAAAGAAAATTACAGGGAAGAATGTTGAGAAAGTCACAAGAACATACAAGACAAGTGTGTATTTGATCTCCATAGTACTTTACAATGAGCTCTTCCAGCGCAAAAAGAAGTTGGAAGAGAGCCGGGATAAGTACTCAAAAGTAGGTGAAGAGTTTGAACCAGCGGATTTGGCTGCCTTTATGATGAATGGAATGGCAAAGATTTTGCTGCATGTCACAACTAACGAAAGCTTGCTTAAGGAAATGGAAGAATAATTTCCCCCAACATATTTCTCCGTCTGTATGACAAAGAGCAAGCTCACGAGAACCATTGAAGTTGTAAGATCAGATATTAAAAACCGCTCAACGGTGGAACACTTAATCAACTTATTCAAAGCTACGTTATCCGTGGTACCTATTGGGGGAGCTTTCGCATCATTGATAGACGACTATATTCCTACTCGTAAAACACAGAGAATTGAATGCTTCTTGGAAGAGGTAGCAGCGAAGCTTGTTGAGTTACAGGAAGAGATTGAAGAACAGAGAATTGTCGGGGATCATTTTGCTTTTGTATTTGAACAGTGCGTACGCGGTGTTTCATTCTGTCCACAGAAAGAAAAAATAGAATGTTACAAAGCAATCTTGATAAATGCAGCAATGCCCAGCGAAGACACAGACGAACAGCAAGAATACTTCCTCAATCTTGTAAACACTCTTTCACCAATTCATATCAGGCTATTGGGGGCATTACACGCCGCAATGAAGGTTCCCCAGAATGGGCCCGAATGTGGTCAAACAATTCGTACGATGTTAGGAGAAGTTGATGGAGACATAATTATGTCGGCTGCGGCAGAGCTTTATCAGTTACAGTTCACCAACACTCAACCCACTAGCATGCCATTTACTGCTGATCTCAGTCGGGTAGGAGGAAGACTTAGGCCAATAGCAAGAAAGTTCATTGAGTTTTGTACGTTGAAAGATTAACGGACCGCCAAAGAACACCTTGAAATTGCCCGAAACGGCCAGTCTTCGTCCAGCCGTCGCCAAGGCTATGGCCGGCAAGCGGAGCTGCGGCGGCTGGTGCCCCCAAAAATTTCAGCCACCGCAGCCGGAACTGCTAAAATCTGTTCGAATTTTTGCGAACGCTGCCTGCCACCATAGGCACGTCTAAAGCGTCTCCGGAGCAACAGAGAAAAAGAGTACACTGCAAACACTTGTCCCCCACCAGTTCTATGATCACCCCCTCCGCAAAGAAACTTTTCTCCTGCGCATGCATTGCTCTTCTCAGCACACTTGCCGCATGCGGATCCACGGACGGAGATGATCGGGCTGCGGAAGGGAATACCGCGGAAGGGAATACCGAGGAGGGCGCGAACTTCAACATCGACGTCGACACCGATGCACGGGTACACATCGTCACGAGTGCGGGCAGTTTCAACGGCGGCAATACGATCCCGAAGAATTGGCCGAGCGATGTTCCCGCCTATCCGGGCGCTCAAGTGGTGTACTCCGCCGCGGTCACCACCCCGGAAGGAGATGACGGTCTGGCGCTCACGCTCAGCACAAACGATACGCTTGAACAGGCGGTGGAATTTTATAAGGGTACCCTCGCTGCTGAGGGATGGAAAATCTTGTCCACGCTAGAATCCGGAGAAGCCACGATCATCGGCGCGGAGAAAGGTAACCGCGTTTTTGCGGCTTCCATCAGCAATGCGGGGGGTCAGACCATGATTTCGCTGGGGATGGGGAAGAAGTAGTGATGCTATAGTTGTGTTCCATGGACATTCAGCGCTCCGCCGCGGCGATTCTGGCCAATCCCGATGCGAAGGAAGCGACATTGCGACAGATGAATATGCCGTGGTTCCAGACGCCGTTTTTTCCCACACTATTGAAGGAAGCGAACCTTTCTGAGCAGGATCGGACGCTCGTGGAATTGTATGCCCGAGACGGTTACCTCTTGGTGGATGCGAAGATTCCTGACCTCGAGAACTTCGCTGCACGATTGATCCAAAGCCTTGATCCCTTGTACCGCGGTCGAGGACGCATTCAAGATGCATGGAAGGAGAACTCCGATGCAAAAATGCTCGCGACTCTTCCGGAAATCGATCGCATCCTTCGGCTCCTCTATCAACGCGACCCAATCCCCTTTCAGACATTAAACTTCGCGGAAGGGACGGAGCAGCATACCCACAGCGACACCGTGCACTTCCACTGCATCCCGCACGGTTTCATGTGCGGCGTGTGGATCGCTCTGGAAGATATCGATATGGATGCCGGTCCGCTGCATGTGTACCCTGAAAGTCACCGGATGCCCGCGTGGGATTTTCACGATCTTGGACTTCCCTCGGGAAGAGAATCGTATCAGCGCTATGAAGAATGCATGCAGACCTATGTGGAAGCTATAGGACTCAAAAAGCACATCGTCACCATGAAAAAAGGACAGGCCGTAATTTGGTCGGCCACCCTCCTCCATGGCGGCGAGAGAATTGATGACAGAACCAAAACACGCCACAGCCAGGTCACACACTATTATTTCGACAATTGTCTCTACTACACGCCGATGCTTTCAGATCCCTATATAGGAAAGATGCAGATGCGAATGATCACGGATATTCGGACGGGGAAGACTGTGCCGAACATGTACGCGGGGAAACCAGTATCTGCTATTTCCTCTGCTGCGATGATCGCGCCGGCTGCTGCCGCTTCGGCATCGGTGCTCAAGCGAGTGATGGCACGGGCGAAGAGAGGGATGCAATGAGTGGTAAGAGTGCTCTAGCATGTACGTCATCATCTGTACCTACCCCCTTTCTCACTATGCGTAACCGCTTTCTTTCGATCCTATCGGCATTCGCCTTGCTTATTCCTCTCGCCGTCCAGGCCATGGGTATCCAGGTCATTATCGACGGTAAAACGGTCATCTTCGTCGATGTCCCGCAGTCGGCATGGTTTGCCACCCACGTCCGCACTGCTGCGGAAGCGGGCATTGTGAGCGGCTACAAAGACAGCCGCGGAATGCTGACCGGGAAATTCGGACCCAGTAACGACATCACCATCGGCGAAGCGCTAAAAATTGCAGTGGAAGGCGCAGGGTACGATGAGGATCTCTACGCCAGCAAAATCCAGAGCGGCTTCCAGCATTGGGCATCTCCGTATGTCTCAGTCGCCAAGGGCGAAGCATTTCTCGTTATCAATCCGCGCACGCGCCTCGACAAGGCTGCGCTGCGCAGCGAGGTCGCAGCCATCTTTACCTCCGCGTTCCTTGTGAATACAGAGAATGGTGAACTCGGTACGCGGTATGGAGACGTCTCAGCAAGCACAGAATTCGCCACTGCCATCGAAGCCTTGAGTCGCGATGGTGTCGTCTCCGGAGATACGGACATCGATGGCCAGGCGGTGGGGACGTTCCGTCCCAGTGACAACATCAACCGTGCAGAAGTGGCAAAGATGGTGATACTGGCCCGCGCAACGTATGGCACCCCAGGCAAAGACCGTGTTCCCTCAGAGGAGCAGGGCGGCGGAACGGAAAATGAGCTGAACATCGTCACTTACACCGATGAAGGATTCTCGCCCCTGATCCTCCGTGTGAAAAAAGGCGACACCGTGACCTTTAAGAACACGAGTACAACGGGTCTCTGGGTTGCCAGTAACCCGCATCCAGCCCATACCGCCCTTCTCGGCTTCGATGCCGACCGCACACTCATCAACGGTGAAACGTACATGTACACATTCACCCAGATCGGCAGCTGGGGCTTCCACAATCATTTGAACGCGCGGTTCCAGGGAACGATCGTGGTGGAATAACGGAATATCAGGCAACTTCCTGTGAAGAATCCACCGTAGAGACGTCCCGTTGGGACGTCTCTTTTGATACGAGAAAGATGTACGAATCGCACGTCTTTACGCCATATATTTATCAATCCTCGAACAATATCTTGAAATGCCACGCAAAAAATGACACCTGAATTTCTTTGACACGCCACTCCTGCGGGAGGAGTGTAGAACCACTATGAAACATCTCCCCTTCCACCGTTCACTACCTCTCTTCCTGAGCGCAGTACTCGCCACAACCGGCGTGTTGCTGTTTTCTACCACAGCCTCCGCTCTACATTCCTGGGGCAGCTACCACTGGGCTCGCACGAGTAATCCCTTCACGGTGAAACTCGGGGATAATCTCTCGGCTGCGTGGGATCCGTACCTAGCAACGACATCAGCAGACTGGTCTGTTTCCGCCGTCCTCGATACGAACATCGTAACAGGTCAAGGACGCAAGAATTGCCGCGCGACGAACGGACGCGTGGAAGTGTGTAATGCGAAATACGGCAACAACGGATGGCTGGGTATCGCCCAGGTATGGGTAAGTGGCACACATATCACACAGGGAACGGTGAAGGTAAATGACACGTACTTCAACAAGCCCGTATACAACACAACTGCATGGAAGAACCTCGTACTCTGTCAGGAAGTTGGTCACACATTCGGTCTTGATCACCAGGACGAGAATTTCAGTAACGTGAACCTCGGCACCTGCATGGACTACTCAAATGATCCCACGCCCAATCAGCACCCCAATATCCACGATTATGAGCAGCTCGAAATCATCTACGCGCATCTCGATACGACAACAACGCTTGCATCCAACACCGCTCAGACCGGGCAGGATATTGATGTCTCCGATCCTCCAGCATGGGGAAAGGCAATAGAACACGACAGCAAGGGGCGACCATCTAAGTTCGAACGGGATCTCGGCAACGGTCGAAAAGTCCACACATTCGTTGTTTGGGCAGACTAATACACAAGATCTCGTAAAAAATGAATCCCGTAGAGGCGTCCCGTTAGGACGTCTCTTTTATACAAGAAAGACGTGCCAACGGCACGTCTCTACATCGCATAATCGTGTAATAGACCTATTCCACCCACAACAACAAACTCTTCAAATACTCCGTTTCTGGATGAAACAAATTCACGGGATGATCCATCGCCTGCCGATGCCGCTGCAAAATCCGCACCGATCGCCTCGCCTGCCGTGCAGCATTGAAAACCATTGTTTGGAACATCTCGGTATCCATCTGGTACGAACACGAACAGGTCAGCAGTAATCCTCCGGCGGGCAGCGCTTGTAATGCGAGACGGTTGAGATCGGTGTATGCCTTTTTGGCAGGTTCGAGATCAGCGCTGCGCTTGGCGAATGCGGGAGGATCGAGAATGATAAAGTCGTAGGCATGCGGGTACGGCTTCCTCCGGAGGAAGTTGAAGACATCTTCGGGATACGATGCAAACCGGTTGGATTCAACACCATTCATCGCCATGTGCGTCGCGGCAGTTGCCAACGCTTCCTCGTCGTAATCAACCGCATCCGCGGCGACTGCTCCGCCGAGAAGCGCAGAAAGCGAAAAACCTCCGACGTAGCTGCAGCAATCCAGAACAGTTCGATCCTCCGCAACCGTCCGCACGAGAGACCGCATCTCACGCTGGTCAAGAAATAATCCGGTTTTTTGGCTACCGCAAAGCGAAATCATAAACTGCATCCCACGCTCCGTCACCGGGATAGATGCGTCGCCGCTGCCCCAGATCCATCCTTCTTTCTCTTCCAATCCTTCTTTCTTGCACCCAGACCCTGTGGATTTTTCGAAAATCCCTGAGGGTTTGCAGAGTTCGCGCAGAATCTCCACAACCCAATCACGCAATCGATCCATGCCAAGAGTCGTGAATTGAACAGCAAGAACAGAGTCATAGCGATCGACGATGAGACCGGGGATGCCGTCCCCTTCCGCATTGATCAGGCGATAGGCAGTCGTGTCTTCGCGGGAAAAAAACTCTCGGCGCAGGCGTACCGCCTGCGTGATCAATTCCCGCAGAGTCTGCATCGGATCCCCTTCTTCAAACGCAATCGCCCGTCCGCAAATATATGCCTTAGCGTTCCACATCGCATAACAGAGAAACTCGCTCTTAAAGCTTCGCACTTCGACGATGTCTCCGTCGACGCATGCAGGCAAGCGATCCACTGCCGTCCGGAAGATTGCGTGGTGACGATTGCGGAGGTGGACATCAGCCGAAGGTTTAAGCGTGAGAACAGGGTACGCAGTCATTGCATCTACCGTAGCGGAGGTTCATGAACCTCCGCTACACTGTGCCTGATTTCTTTTCCCCCTTATTTTCATGACCTCTTTCCAGAAATTTCTCCGGACATCAGACTCCTGGTCCCTCCTTATAGTCCGCGTCACCGTCGGCGTCGTGATGTGTGTGCACGGCTTACAGAAACTCGGTTATTTCGGTGGCGGAGGGTGGGACGGAACGATCCAATTCCTCACCGGCATGGGCATTCCGACTGCGATTGCAGCACTGGTCATCATCGGAGAGTCCGTCGGTGGAGCGGCCCTCGTTCTCGGCCTGCTCACCCGTTTCTCTGCAGCTGCAATCGCTATCATCATGATCGGCGCTATCGCGCTGGTGCATGCGAAGAATGGCTTCTTTGCAGGAAATGGCGGATACGAGATGCCTCTGCTAATCCTCGGATCGTCGCTCGCGCTGGTGCTTGCAGGCGGCGGAAAGTGGAGCGTAGACCGGATGATTGTGAAATAATGTCCCCCTATGCCTGCTCTCACTCTCAGAAAATTCCTCGCTCCCGGTCTTGCCCTCGCTACGATCTTGATCGCGGGGGTCTTCGCGTGGCAACGCACAGAGACCTCCCCCGGGGGAACAGCGACCGCGAGCACCCAAGGCGACCGGCATCAGCGCATTGATACAGGAAGTCCGCTCATGGTGCGCTTCTCCGCACCAATGGACGAAGAGAGTGTTGCAACATATCTCACGATTGATCCACCCGTGGAGGGGGTAGTGGAATGGAAGGACAAGCAAACACTTTCCTTTCACCCCTCCGCGCCTCTGAGCTTGAGCGGCACGTACACGCTGACGGTGAGTCCGGAGGCGCAGCGCCGCGATAGGGCAGTACTCGGGACATCCATTGTTATAAAATATTTTGTCGCGGGACCTCCGAAAGTCACACAGCAGATCCCGCCACCTTCTTCGGATATGGTCTCTCCAAACCAACCGGTCACGATCGTCTTTGACCGACCTGTCGTAGCGCTCACCACCATTTCGCAGCGCAGCAGCCAGTTTGCGGAGTGGCCCGTAACGGTGACGCCGGCTCTGGAAGGAACATGGAAATGGCTTTCGACGACCACCGCGGAATTCACGCCGAAAAACGGTTTTGCCGCAGGCACAGAATATCGCGTGGCGGTTCCCGCCGGGATCAAAACAATCACAGATGAGAAAACCGCGGAAGATTTCTCCTGGAGCTTTATGACGCGTCGTCCGAAGATGCTTCGATCCGAACCGTATGACGGTCTGACCAATGCGTCACCGAAGACGGAAATTGTGCTGCACTTCAATCAGGATATCGATCTTGCAAGCGCAGACACACACATGCAACTCATCCGATCGGAGTCCGGCAAACAAAGCACGGAAGAGCTCGCTGCAATGCGTGATACATCTCCGGATCCGAGCATGGCAACGATGCTCCCGCGCAAAGTC
The DNA here is from genome assembly GCA_001787585.1 of Candidatus Peribacteria bacterium RIFCSPHIGHO2_02_FULL_53_20. Lineage (GTDB taxonomy): Bacteria > Patescibacteriota > Gracilibacteria > Peribacterales > Peribacteraceae > 2-12-FULL-55-11. The sequence goes on along the minus strand of MFXW01000070.1, from coordinate 24,117 downwards.
GTCTACGGCATGATGGACACCAATGGGAAAAAAGTGACGGATCGCTCGACGATCGTCGTCATCCCCTCCTCTCCTCTTGCACTGGATACTTGGCACGCACTGATCGTGAATGACGGCGTGATGAGCCCCGGCGGGACGCTCGGAACGGAGGAAGCAAAAGCCGTGCAATTCCACACAGCGGAGCCGATGGAAGTGCGATCCGTCCGTGAGGAATACGGCGCAATCGTGCTCGAATTTAATAATCCCTATGACGCTGCTTCCGTGAAAAAAGGTGTGACCATCACCCCGAAGCCCGAAGGTTGGGATGATCTCACCATTGAAGAGAATATATGGGAGGGAACAACGCTGTATCTCTATCCCACGCTGGAACCGAGTACCGCGTACACCGTACAAACCAATGCCAAGCTCAAAGATACCTACGGTCAGAGCGCCGTTGCTGAAAAAACGCTGACCTTCAAGACGAAACCGATGGATCCGCGCGTCTTCATTCATAGCAACGGCACCTTCGGCGTTTTTGAGCGCGGCTTTGCGCCAGTCTACTACTTGAACGGCGTGAATGTGAGCAAGATGGAGGTGGGATTTGCAAAACTCACGCTCGCGGAATTCCTCGCGGAGCAGAAAGCGGGATACAACGATTGGCAACACGTGCCGAATCTCAAAGGAAAGGAGATGGAGCAGCACTGGACGCTGACGCCGGGATCCAAAGAGAACACCTGGAAATCCATTCCGTTTGATCTCGAAGAGAAACTTGGCAGTGCGCTCCCCACAGGCATTTATGTGCTGATGCTTACGGCTCCCGAGTACAAAGATGCGTACAGCAACCTTCTCCTCACGGAAAAAATCTATTTCACCGTCAGCGGCACCGCGCTCACACTCAAGTACAGCGGCCACCAAGCGCTCGTGTGGGCGGTAGACATGCAAACAGGCAAACCCGTCTCCAGCGCGGAAGTTGCGCTGCATGATCTCAACGGCAAAATGCTGCATACGGGAACGACCGATGCAGAAGGATTTTTTGAAACATCGATAGATGCAGCTGCCTTCGGTATCGACGGCAATACGTGGAATCCGGAAATCTGGGCAACGGCGAAGACAGCAACGGACTTCGCATTCGTGGGAAGTTCATGGAACAGCGGCATGGGATCTTATGATTTTGGTATGAGCGAGGAATGGGTACCCAATAAGGAAGGGCTCACGATGCTGAGCTATCTCTACACCGACCGTCCGATCTATCGCGCGGGAGATGAAGTGCGGTTCAAAGGCATTGTGCGTCTGAAGGATAAGCACGGCGTACTCCATCCTCCGTCGCGTATGGCGAGAGTCAGTATAGAAGACTCCCAGGGCAATACCGTCTTCAATGAAACAATGGCATTGAATGCGTACGGAAGCTTCTCCGGAAAACTTCCGCTCGATCCGAAGGCTGGTCTTGGTTCGTACTGGCTGAGCGTGGAACTCATACCCAATGAAGATATCGGCTATGGATCAGCCTCCACGACCTTCCAGGTTCTCGCGTACCGGAAGCCCGAGTACCGCGTGGACATAGCTTTTGAGAAAGAGGAATACTTCGCGGGAGACACGGTAAAGGCAACTGTGGAAGGCGCGTACTACTTCGGCATGCCGATGGAAGAAGCGAAAGTTTCCTGGCGTGCGATGTCCACCGATTACTACTTCAACCGGTTCACGGACGGGTGGTATTCCTTTAGCCTCGAAGAAAACTGGTGCTGGTACGACTGCGAACGTGAATCGGAGATCTTGAGCAGCGGAGAAGGCACGCTCCGCAAAGACGGCACCTTCCCGATTGAAGTGCCGGTGACACTGGAGAATGAAGCGCTCAGTCAGGTACTCAGTGTCGATGTAGATATCACCGATGCGAGCAATCAGGTCGTGAGCAACCGTGCATCTGTCCCCATCCATAAGGCAGGAGTGTATGTGGGTATCCGCACGGACGAATACTCCGTGGAACCCGGGCAGGAAGCTGCAATCAATCTCGTCACAGTCGCTCCGGATGGATCACCTCTCGGCGGACAGCGTATCGATCTCACACTCTATAACCGCACGTGGAACACGACCCGTAAGAAAGGCGTGGATGGGCAGTACTACTATGACAACGAGGTGAAGGATGATCTCATTTCCTCATTCGGAGCAACCACCGACGCCGACGGCAAGGCAGAGACCAAAGTACGCATTCCCTCCGGCGGACAATTCCGGATTCTCGCGGTTGTCCGTGATGGCTCGGGCAATGAAGCAAAAGCCGATACCTCGGTCTACTCGTGGTCCTCGACCTACGTGAACTGGCCGCACAGCAATAGCAATCGCATGACGGTTCTCGCCGATAAGCCAGAGTACAAAATCGGGGAAACCGCGAAACTGCTGATCCAGTCTCCCTATCAGGGAGAAGGTGTCACGGCACTTGTGTCCATCGAGCGTGAAGGTCTCATCCGCAGAACAGTGATTCCGGTCGAGAGCTCCGCTCAGGCAATCGAAATTCCGATCACGGAAGATCTGATCCCGAATGCGTATGTCTCGGTTGTTGTCGTGAAACCTCGTATAGGGGAAACCTTCAACGAGCACGGACTCGATACGGGCGCGCCGGCGTTCCGCATCGGGTATGTAAAGCTCAAGGTGGAGAACAAATCCATGGGGCTCACGGTCAGCATCACTCCTGATAAGCGTCGCTATGTGCCCGGAGAAGTCGTCTCTGTGACGATTGCAACGGAAGATCATCAAGGTAACCCCGTGCCTGCGGAAGTTTCGCTTTCAGCAGTAGATATGAGCGTTCTTGCGCTCACGGGTTTTGAACTGCCCGATCTTCTCGCAACCTTCTACAGCGACCGCGGTCTCGGGGTACGGACAGCCATGAACCTCATCTATCTTCTGGAACGGTTCAAGCCCGGATCGAAAGGAGGCGGAGGCGGTGAGGGCGAAGAGAAAGCACGGGGAACGTTCAAGGATACTGCCTACTGGAACCCCAGCATCGTGACGGATGAGCGCGGTCGATCGACGGTGGAATTCACTTTGCCCGATAACCTGACCACGTGGCAGCTTCTGGCAATTGCCCACACGCCAACAACACTCGTGGGATCGGTAGCCACGGAAATCCTCGAAACTAAGCATGTGATCGTCCGCCCCGTGCGACCACGGTTTGCGGTTCACGGAGATCGCGCCGAGCTCGCGGCGATCGTCCATAACGGCACTGAGGAAGAGCAGGAATTCACGGTAACACTCAGTGGCAAAGGCTTCGAGGGCGGCCGCGAGCCGCAGAAAGTCACGATCCCTGCAGAAGGTCTGCAAAAAGTGATCTTCCCGGTCACTTTCGGCTATGCCGCAGATGCTGAATTCGTCTTCAAGGCTGAAGGAAAAACCGGTCGGGATGAAATCCATGAAACAATTCCCCTCCACCCTTTTGGCATTCCGCAATCTGTCGCAACATCTGGATTCACTGAAGAATCCGTGACCGAACAGATTTTCGTTCCCGTCCGGAGTGAAGTCTCAGATATCGAAACAACGGCGACGGTGTCCCCCACACTCGCAACGTACTTACCGAAGAGCTTGGATTACCTTGTACAATTCCCTTACGGATGTGCTGAACAAACCGTCTCAAGTTTCCTACCAAATATCGCCGTTGCAGAGCTCCAGGGCTTTGATGCGTTCAAAGTCGTGACCGATGAAGAGCTGAAAGAGAAAATCACGGCAGGCATCGAACGGCTTCTTACTTTCCAGCGCAGTGACGGCGGATTCGGGTACTGGACGGGGAGCGCCGAGAGCTACCCGTACCTCTCCGCCTACATCCTCCATGCGCTCCACCTCACAAAGCTCGCTGGGTACCCGGTCGATGCCGATCTGCTCGCCCGCACGCGGAGCTATCTGGAAGGAACGCTCCGTGGCACGACGCGGAAAGGGCAGCCGGATTTCTCCGATCGCGCTTACATCCTCTATGTCCTCGGAGAAACCGGTTCTCCGGATGCAAGTCTTTTGAGTAATCTCTACGGAAAACGGGAGGAACTTGGCATCTTCGCTAAGTCCTATCTGGCAATGAGTCTCGAGAAATCCGGCGACCATCGCCGCGCGCTTTCGCTCGTGCAAGAAATACTTGCGGAAGCCAAAGTAAGCCCCCGTGGCGTGCGCTTCGAGGAGAAAAACGGCTGGTGGTACCGCCAGTACATGAACACCGATAGCCGTACGACGGCCATCGTGCTGCAGGCACTCATGCGCATTGAGCCAGGCAACGCCCTCACCCCCAAGATCGTCCGCTCCATGCTTGCGATGCGCCAAGGCGGTCACTGGGACACGACCCAATCCACAACCGCGAGTATTTTCGCGCTCGTAGACTACCTGAAGTACACACAGGAACTCGAGGGAGACTTCACGGCGACGCTCTTGGTAGACGGTGCGGAAGTCGGCAAAGCCGTCTTCGATGCATCAAATATTCTGACAAAGAAAGAGATCTCTATTCCAGCTGCCTCACTAGAGCCCGGACAATTCAACAACGTGGAAATCGGCAAGGTTGGTCCCGGCAGACTCTATTACGACCTGCTCCTCACGTATTTCTGGAAGACACGTGAAATCCTCGCAGCGGAAGAAGGCATCAGCGTCGTCCGCGAGCTCACCCCCGTTGCAGGATCGCCAGCCCGCCCCGAAGTCGGCGGCACGTATCAGGTAAAGCTCACAATCACCGTTCCGGAATCGCGCCACTTTGTTGCTGTAGAAAGTCCGCACCCCGCCGGCTTTGAAGGCGTCGACTTTGCGCTCAAGACATCGCAGCAATACCTCGAAGAAGAAGTAAACGAAGAGGACCGTTCGCCGTACGGTTGGTGGTGGGACAATTCCTGGGTCTTCACCCATAAGGAATACCGCGACGATCAGGTTTTCCTGTTTGCGGATAACCTCCCTGCAGGCGTCTATCACTACGAGTATCTCGTCCGGGCAACACTTCCAGGCACCTTCCTCTGGCGCCCGGCACGCGCGTACGAGATGTACTTCCCGGAGGTGTTTGGGAATACGGAGAGCAAAGTAGTGGAAGTGCAAGATATGAACGAATGAAGATCGGGAGTCGGGAGGTCGGGAGATCGGTTCCACGACTCACGATCTCACGACTCACGAACACATGCCTTCTCGTAATCATCTCCATCGGCTCCTACTTGCAACAATTCTGACTCTGCTGCTTCTTGCATTTGCACTCCCGTTGCCTAAGGCAATTCAAAATCCCCCTTCCCGCTCTCCTGTCTCCGTTCTCGACCGCAACGGCACTCTTCTCTACGAAGCCCGGCAAAATAATTACGGCTCCCAAAAACACCTAACATTCGCAGAAATCCCTCCTGCGGTCATCGATGCGCTGATTGCCGTCGAAGATCGTTCATTCCGCACGCACCATGGCATCTCTGTCCGTGGCATTGCCCGCGCGATGACGCAGAATCTGCAGGAAGGCAGAATCATCTCCGGAGGATCAACTCTCACGCAGCAACTGGTACGTATCCGGCTGAATCCAAAGCACCGCACGGTGCTCTACAAACTGCGGGAAATGCTGCTCGCCGTGAAACTTGACGCACGTCTATCGAAGGACGAAATCCTCGAACAATACCTTTCCTCCGTCTACTTCGGTCACCAGGCATACGGACTTCGCAGTGCTTCCCACACCTACTTCGGCAAAGATCCCCATGAACTCTCATCCGGAGAAATTGCCCTTCTGATCGGAATCATTCAATCCCCTGTCGTCTTGGATCCTTTTGAGAATATGGAAGGAGCTCTTGCACGCAGACAGATCGTATTGGATGCGATGAAAACAACCGGGGTCATCTATGCGGAAGATGTCGAGCAATCTGCAGAAGAATCCGTGCGGCTCACTCCCGACCGTACAGAGATTGAAGCTCCACATTTTTCCTTTTGGGTTTTGCAACAACACGCCGATCGCACAGACCCCGGTGCGCAACTCCGCACAACGCTCGATCTCGATCTCCAGCATGCCGTAGAAGATACCGTTGCGCGAAAGCTTCTCGAACTGAAAGACAAGAATGCCACGTCAGCCTCTGTCGTCATTCTTGACGCACATAATGGAGACATCCTCACAATGATCGGCTCAAATAACTACTTCGATAGCGAGCATGACGGCGCGGTGAATGTCGCAATTTCCGCGCGGCAGCCGGGATCTTCGCTCAAACCGTTTACCTATGCCTTGGCTCTGAGCCGTGGCGCAACAGCAGCCACAACCGTCGCCGATACCGAAGTGCAGCTGCTAACCGAGGAAGGCAATCCGTATACGCCGAGAAATTACGACTACGAACTTCACGGACTGACGCGCTACCGCGAAGCGCTCGCAAACTCCTACAACATCGCCGCGGTGAAAGTCCTGGAAAAACTGGGTGTACAGCCGCTACTAGAGTTCCTGCGAGCTGCTGGCATCACAACGCTTACAAAAGAACCGGAATTCTACGGTCTCGCGCTCACCCTCGGCAGCGGCGAAGTGCGGCTGCTGGAACTTGCCGAGGCGTACGGTATCTTTCCTCGGGGAGGAAAGACACTCCATGCACGAGCACTGCTTGATGAACCTGTGGAAACTGGAAAAGAGATCCTTGAGCCGCGCATAGCATGGATTATCTCTGATATTCTGAGTGATGCTTCCGCTCGTCTCCCCGAATTCGGTGAAGACACTCCCCTTTCTGTATCCCCTCATCAGGTTGCGGCAAAAACCGGAACGACACGGAATGCACGCGATAACTGGGTTCTCGGCTATACGCCGGATCGCATCGTCGGCGTTTGGGTGGGTAACGCAAATAACTCTCCGATGAAAGGAACCTCGGGTGTCACTGGTGCCGGACCGATCTTCCATGATGTCATGGAGATTGCATTGGAATACATCGATCCCAAGCCATTTTTCAAACCCTCCGGAATCACCAAGCGCACGATCTGCAGTCTCTCTGGAAAATTACCGACTCCAACCTGCCCCCATACCATGGAAGAATATTTCGTAGAAGGAACGGAACCGAAGAAACTCGATGATATGCACCGCCTGATCTCCCTCGACCGCAGAAACGGACTGCTTGCGGGAGAGGGCTGCCCGGAAAAATTTGTGATCGAGCAATCCTTCACCGTCTTCCCTCCGGAAGTCCGTCCCTGGGCAAGAGAGAACGGATATCACGAACCACCATCACAATATTCCCCTCTCTGTACTCATTCCGAATTCGGCACTCCGCATTCCGAATTTCCCGAGGACTCTCTCACCATCACCAAGCCCCACTCCGGCGACAGCTTCCTCCTCGATCCATTGATCCCCGATGAACATGAAAAGATCATTCTGGAGGCGCGGGCAGATTCGGATATTTCCAGTGCAGAATGGTTTGTGGACGGGAAATCGGTCGGCAAAGCTCAAGCACCTGATTTCCGGATGGAGTGGCAACCGGTAATGGGAATGCATGCAGTGAAGATTATCGCGGAAGAACTGCAGAATTCTCTTCAAATATCGGTTACAGAACCATAATTACAGATATTGATATTTTTGTAAAAAGTGATATAATATCAACACATACCCAAGCCCTCTATGAAGCTGTTCTCCAGCCAGAAAAGCGTAAATGCCTTCACGGCGGTCTTTGCCCTTCTGTGCATTCTACAAAGCGGGCATCTCCTGGGCGCGATGGGGCAACTGGCATCGGTGTTGCCGTAACAATTCCAGCAATTACCCATCTGTTGTAGAGACGTGCGATTCGCACGTCTCTACAATGTATTTGATGTCCCTGATCGAATACCAACGGGTGATCTTGGCAGACCCCGTCCGCAACCGCGCATTTTCCGATGCCTTGAAAAAACTGATCGTCCCGGGGGTCACCACCGTCGCCGATATCGGCGCAGGAACCGGATACCTTTCTTTTCTCGCGCGCAAACTCGGTGCGAAAGAATGTCATCTCTACGAAGTCTCCGAGCTCAGTGATGTGAGCCGTGGACTTGCCAAAGAAAACGACATCACCAGCTGTTATTTCGTACACAAACATTCAACAGAGGTGAAGAATCCTCCGAACGTCGATCTCATCATCTCCGAAACTTTCGGCAACTTCGCACTGGAAGAATCGATCATCGGGAATCTCAACGATGCACAACGCTTTCTGAAGCCTGGCGGCACGATGGTGCCTTCTACATTGCGGCAATTCATTGCTCCGGTTATTTTTGATCGCATTCAACAAACCATCGATACATGGTCCGGCATCGAAGGAGATTTCACATGGAAAGCTGCGCACGAAGTAGCCATGAACAATATGTATGTGAAGGAAATCCGCCCGGAGGATCTGCTTAAAGAAGGAACAAGAGAATGGGACCGGATTGATTTTACGAAACACAACAAAGAAATCCGACATGCAAAAGTTGAATGGCATTTTTTGCAACCTGCAACTTGCAACGGTTTTTGCTTATGGTGGGAATCCGATCTGGCTCCCGGCGTTACCCTCTCCACCAGCCCCTTCACCGAACGCACGCACTGGCAACAGATCTACCTCCCGCTGCTCGAACCCGTCTCTCTCAAACCCAATGAGACCCTGGAAATAACACTCGGAGTCGATAGTCGTTACGACGTGCGAATCAATGTGGTATGGAAGACGACGGTGAAAGACTCTCAGGGAAAGGCTCTCCATCCCCAGAGCCAGGATATACGGCGAGGGTTTTTAACGTAGGGTTACTCCACAATACAACTGAAGGATCCTGATCGACAGGCACCCAGCCCAATCGTGCATGTTCATATTGCGCACGAGCACTTTTTATTGCTGATTCTAAAATAATGGAAATGCTTCGAAAGTTATGATCTCGCAAAGAAAAAATCCGATGCAAAAGTAGATCATGAATACCCTGCTCAATGGGCAACGAACGCGCTTCACCATTCGGATCCACAGGCATAACCTGAATTGGTGTTCGCGCCAAATCTCTTGTTTTGCCTCGCCCACGAATCATTGGATTAAGTAGTTGAGCGGCAGTACTTTGATACATGGAGCAAGCGGCATTTATATCTCTGGCCAGATATTCTAACTTTAGGCCGGTGTGTCTGCTTTGCAATTGCCCCACCATCTCGTCATTCAGTGTACTTCCAGGAAAATCCTGTTGAATAAGCCAATTCGGACCTGGATATATTTCAGTCTTAGACATACATTTAATGTATTTATTCTATTTAATTTGTCAATGTCAAATGCCAAGGAAATGCGACTTAATGATGATACCCACTCCCCCTCCCAATCTCCTGTGCCCTATACAACTGCTCCAGAAACACCACTCTGCACAGTTCATGCGGCAGCGTCATCGCGCTGAGTCTCAATAATCGATTCGCTTTCTTCCGAACAGTATCATTCAATCCATACGCTCCGCCCAACACAAATGTCATCGCATCCCCTCTGTCCTTTGCAACCTGCAACTCCTTCGAAAACGTCGTTGAATCCATTTCCTTCCCCCGTTCATCCAACACCCACACCATCCCTCCCCTCTTTTCTAAGGCTTGAATAATCCGCTCCGACTCTTCTTCCCTCTGCTGCTCCAATTCGCGCGATCGGCTCGCGGGAAGTTCAACAATCTCCAACTTCAATGAATGACTGAGCCGATCTGCATAGTCTTCACATGCAGATTTCGCCCAGGAGAATTTGAGGGAGCCGACGCAGAGAAGAGTGATGTGATGCATGGGAGGAGCCGCGGCAACTCAACCATGTTACTTCTTATCTCTTACATGCCTCCAGTCTTCTCTTCGGAAATCCTCATCATCATGTCCACCTATAACGAGGATGCGAACATCAACCTTTCCTCCTTCAATATCATGCATTACTCCTCTGGGAACCAAAATCAATTGTTCCTCCGAGAGAGGGAAAGACATTCCATCAATAGTCATGATGGGTTTTCCTTCATGAATCCTCGCAATGTAGTAAGCCTCAAGGGTCGTGAAGTGCTCGTGTCCCTTTGCCAGAGGATACGTAGTCTCATTCACATGCAAGCCCATGGTTGTCAGGTGCGTACTTAAACCCCAGCCATGTTTTATCAGCTGGATTCTGCGGGAAGGTCCGCAGGGACACTGCGCCGTTTCAGCATGATATGGCGCTTCCTGTGATGCACCAACAGGCACATCATCGAAGTTCCCTACCACCACTTCCGGCTGCAGTCCTCGCATTTTTTCAGCATGCATGTGGAGTGCGAATACCTTGCCATGACCGGATACCTTGAAACTGGTGCCTGCAGGAATCGCTGCTTGCGCATTCCGGGTCATCGGTACGGAGGGCTTGTCGCCAATAGTAATATCTACTTCTCCATCCACAAGGAAATAGATATGTGGCTGGTCGCTGTACGCTGCTCCAAATTCTCCATCCAGTTCTATAAGCTCTGCATCGAAAGACCAGCCCAATTCTTGTGTGCGGTCAACGTGCCGTGATGTTCCCCAAGTATCCCTGTCCTCAGGTGCATCGTTCATATTGATGATGGCAAACTGCTCAGAGCCTCGCTCGACATCCGGGTGCATATCCTCTTCATGCTGCAGCACATCCAAGATCTGCCTCCGATTAGCGGCCACCTCGGCTCCAACATGACCTTCTGAGCCAAGAGATCGGAGAAGCTCCCTGAATCTCTTTGCTTCTCCAACACGCAAATCCATAACAAACTGCATTATTGCCTCCACGCGCCGCGCCGGATCGCTCTCAGAGACCAATTGCCGAACGCGAGCTTCATCAAGAGTCGTATGATCCATGGCTGAGAAAGCTATAACGTATTTGAACATTAAGCAAGCTCTGCATTATTCGTCAAGTTTACCCGGTCTGCTGCTGTTGGGACTGCGAAAACTGTGATGCATAAAAGTTTGTGGAGTTACTGAACCATCAATTCAAAAGTAGATTAAAGAAGTTTGGCATTGGCAAACAACCACTGATGCAGATGCTCTTGAATGATTTTTTGCACTTTATTTTCCGGAGCATCGGTCGATACACTTACTGTATCCATGCATTCATATCCTGTTGGCATCTCTAAAATGCGTACTTGATCTTCAATGAAGGGCTCACAACGGTCACCATGAATGATCGGATGTTTCCTACGTCTGGCTCGTTGCAATAGGACGTCCTTTGGTGCGTGAAGCAGCACAAAACGAACGTTTCGTGCGGTGCGAAGAAGATCCCGATACACCTGCTTTTGAGCAGGATAAATCAAAACAACCTTGCGGCCAGTTTCATTCATGAGATGCATAATATGCAATGCGGTGATGTATACGGATAGCCTGTCTTCAGTCGTAGGAGGAATGCCTCTTTTCATCTTCTGGAGATACCGCCCTGCAACAAAATCATCAATATCGATGAAGGTTCGCCCAAGTGCCGTTGCAATTCTTGATGCGTGGTTATTTTTCCCAGAGCATGCAGTGCCGGCAACAATGATATTATCGACGGGACTTTCCTCATTCACATCTTCCAGACTGGGTACTACGAGCCTCTCCGACAATGCTTGATGACCAAGAAGCTCAAAAATACGTCGCGCAATATGATATGTCCCATAGTGCGCAACATCCGAATACTCGGTCACTCTGTGAGCATTGTAGAACTTTTCAAGTTTCCTTCTCTCCTGCACCGACAGTTGTTTCGGTATTCGTTCTTTCCGCATGGGAATAGGGCAGGTTGTACCAAATGCATCTTGGCGTATCCGTCTGAGTTCCTCTCGACTGATAATCCCATTGAGAGTTTCAAGCTCGTGATCGCGCTGTGCAGCTCTATGCATAGTAAAGAATCATGCCCAATGTTGAAGGAATGCAATAGGTGCAAACGCATCCTACAGTGATCACAAGATGCATCTCGCAAACTCCGCAATCCTCGCAAACTCTTATCGACGTTGAAGCACAGCAACCGTCTCTATATGCGACGTATGCGGAAACAAATCCACCGGCTGCACCGTTCGCAGGTCATATCCTGCTTTTAAGATAACGCCGAGATCACGTGCAAAAGTCGCAGTGTTACACGAGACATACACCAATCTCTCAGGTTTATGGGCAAGCACACCCGCAAGCGCCTTCGGATGCATGCCGGCGCGCGGCGGATCGACGATCGCGACGGTGAATTGGTATTTGCCATTGGGTGCCAGTTGATCACCGATCACCTGCTCCATGCGCCCTTTGTAGAAGCTGATATTGCCGATGCGATTTTTGCCGGCACTCTTGAGTGCGTCTTCGATTGCTGTCGGGTGACTTTCCACGCCGACGACTTTTTGGCAGAAGCGCGCCACGTACTGCCCGATCGTCCCCATGCCGCAGTAGGCATCGAGCACCACGTCTTTTTGCCCGATCTCCGCGCCGTCGACGATCGCCTGATACAGTTTCTCTGCTGCTAATGTGTTTGTCTGGAAGAAAGAGAAAGGCGAGATTTCGAATGTGAGATCGAAGAGTCGCTCGGTGATGAAAGGTTTTCCGGCGAGGCAATGCACTTTGGGTTCTTCGGGCTTGTCATTGAGGCTCATATTTTCAATGACGAGAAGCGACTTCAATCCTGAGCGCCCTGCAAACCGCATGAAGTGCTGGAAGATTGGCTCGAGTTCTTTTTTGCGAGCTTTCACAACGAACGCAATCATCGATTCTCCCGTGTGAATACCGCGGCGCAGGAGCAATGTGCGGAAGAGTCCCTTATGGGTTTTGGGGTTATAGACAGGAAGCTTGGTCTCCTGCATAAACTTGCGGACGTCCGCAAGAAGTTGCCCGATCTGCTCGTCGTAGAGGTGGCATTCCGAAATTGGGAGAACCGTCTCCCACTTTCCAGGCTGGTGGAATCCCACGGTCGGACCATTGTCGAAATAGATCCTCTTCCCGTCTTTCTCTTCTGTATCCATGGAAGAAAATCCAAAAGAAAGTTCGAGCTTGTTTCTATAGTGAAATACCTGCGGGCTCGGGATGATTTTCAGCACTCTGCCGGGAAGCGACTCGCGAACAGCATCATCGACGGGCGTGAGATGAGCCAGAGTCTCGCGAACAATCTCTTCCTTGAATCCGATCTGTTTATCGTACGGAAGATTCTGCCACTGGCATCCACCGCAATCGTGGAAGTGCTGGCACTTTGGCATGATCTCATCTTTTGCTTTCCGGACGATTTTATTCACTCGTGCCTCTGCGGAATTTCCCCGGAATTTGGTGATGATGATTTCGACCTGCTGTCCGGGAATGGTGCTGGGAACAAAGACAGCCAAATCGCCTACATGAGCCAATCCAGACCCTCCAAAGGTCAGCTTTTCGATCGTCACCGTATAGGTCTGACCAGGGTGTACTGCAGGGTTTGCTACGGCTGCAGCACCCCCCGTAGAAACAGGAGAATCTGCCATTAGAGGTATTTCCGTTGGCTCAGGAGCACCAGATGTATCAGAGAATAATGACATTGACATTTAAACAATATTATAGTATAAAATATTACCTCTTTCTTCAGCACACGTGAGAGTACTCCCCCTCGCCATTTTCCTCATCGGCCCGTTGCTCCTCGGAACTGCCGCTCCCGTTGCGCTTGGCAAAAGCGTATCACAATCCCAACCTGTGGCAAGCGTCTCTTCCTTCTGGACAGGGCGTATTCGTAGCATAGGAGATACCGTCCGATCGTCTCAGAGATCCTCTGCAAAAACCCAGATCGCTCGCGCGTCCCTTAAGCAGAGGAAGCCTACCCGTGCCATTCGCGCAGAATTGCTAACAGGCAGCACTTCGTCAGCTACTTCCATCCAAGCGTCTGCATCATCTGTGCAATCACAATCGCCCCAGTCTCCGTTCCCCACTTCAGATATTTTCCCTGTTCTTGACCAGCCCGATATCCTGCTCAGGCACCGCCTCATCGCGAATGAAATGCTCCGCCTCATGCCGAAAAAATGCCACAACACCATGAAAAATTTCTACGTCCGGTACGACAACAGCGGTCAGCGCGGCGTTGCAGGGAAAGAGAGCATCGTCATGGACGGCTCCAAGATCGACGACCATGAATTTCGCACACTCTTCGCGCATGAATTCGGTCATGTACTCGATCTCGGATGTCTGCAAGGAACCCCAGTTGCTGGCGCAAGCGAGTTTAAGGACGGCAACGACATCATGTGGAATGACGACCCAAGCCTCGTCTTCTACCGGATCTCATGGACGGCGCACAACGTGCAGAAGGAGGGTATGAAGCCCGAAAACTTCGTCACCGGTTACGCCTCCTGGGATGTTTTCGAGGATATTACCGAATCCCTCACGTATTACATCTTCCAGCGCGATGCATTCATCGCACGTGCCAGGACGAACCATGTGATTGCCATGAAGCTCGCCTGGATCGAAACATATGTGTTCCCCGGAGGCATCACCATCGCCAACGGATCGCACCAATGGAATGGAGAGGTGCCGTGGGATAGCACGAAGTTGCCCTACACATGGACCATCTCAGTAAGCCAAAAGTAATAGTTTTGGTTTTTTGGTTGACTAGTTTGTTGGAAATGCTTCACGACAAAGAAACAAACAAACCAAAAAACCTGTATTCTACATGTATGTTCCGTCACCGGATTCTCCTGATTGTTTGGCTTCTCTCCGACATCCTGACCTTCGCTGCCGCGTACTGCGCTGCCTATTTCCTCCAGGTCGGTCCGATCCTCTCCACAGATTTTCTCTTCGGGAAATTTTTCGTAGTGACGCTGATCATCGCACCGGTATGGCTCGTGGTCCTCGGAACGACACGTACGTTTGCACTTACGCGAAATCAGGCGACCGTCCGCAATGCCGCCTACATCGCCTATTCCTGCCTTGTGGGCATCGCGCTCTTCACGATCGGTTACTACTTCACGTATAAGGAGTTCTTCAGCCGGATGCTCCTCGTTTATGCATTCACATTAAGCACCGTAACGACACTTGCCTGGCACATCATCTGGGAACAGATCCAGCGAAGCTTGCTGCGTCGCGATCCTCCAGCTTTTCCGACACTTCTTGTAGGAGTAACGCGGGAATCGCGTGCCCTACTCAAGACGATGAAGATCCGCAAAAGTGCACTGAAGCCAGTTGCCGTTCTCGACGGTCGTGGAGTGAAGGATACGGCGATCGAAGGCGTGCCTGTACTCGGAAAACTCAATAAACTCGAGGAGACGCTCGAGCGCTTCAAGATCACCCATCTCATTCAGGGGAGTGACCTCGAACAATCTTTGAACTTACTCTCCGCCTGCCGCAACCGCGGCATCACCTATATCGTGCTTCCCTCCGTCTTCGGCATCGTGGAGCGCGATGAATCGGTGGAGTCGCTAGAAGGAGTGCCAGTGACGGTCGTTCGCCCCAAGAATGATTGGTGGAATTGGTTTTTGCGGTAATACCCTAGAAAAACTCACCTCTATGAAAGCCTTCATCCTCGCCGGCGGATTTGCTACCCGCCTCTGGCCCCTCACGGAATCGCGTCCAAAGCCTCTCCTGCCGCTTGCGGGCAAACCCATCCTCACGCACCTCGTCGAGAAGATTCCAAACAACATTCCTATTACAGTCAGTACTAATGCAGTTTTTGCAAATGCATTTCATCAATGGAAGTCCCAACTCCCGATCTCCCGATCTCCCCACTCCCCACTCACGATCCTTATAGAGGACACCCGCCACGACGACCACAAACTCGGCGCCCTCGGCGCAGTCGCGCAGTGGATACGAGATGCGAAGATTGATGATGACATTCTTCTGCTCACGGGAGATAACTACCTCGGCTGTTCTCTCGAAACATTTATCCAATCCGCCAAACCCGATACTCCTCTTCTGGCTGCCCACGACATCGGCGATCTGGAGCGTGCAAAACAATTTGGTACCGTCCTCATCGAACAAACGAACAAACGAACAAACGAACAAACAATCCACTCCGTCTCCTCCTTCGAAGAAAAACCCCATAACCCGCGCTCTACGTTGGTTTCCACCGGCTGCTCCCTCCTCCCCCGCTCCACTCTCCCTATTCTCGTGGAATATGCTGCCTCGCATCCCGACAACGTCGGCGGTATCTTCGAGGAATTCCTACGGCAACATATTCCCATTGATACATTCCTCTTCCATGAGCCCTGGTTTGATATTGGTTCGTTTGATGCTTACCTCGAAGCAACCACCGCTCTTGTAGGGAAAACCGTTCTGACCGGCGAAGACTCAATATTGGAGAATACGCAATGCTCGGGCAGTGTCGTCACAGGTCAGTGCTGCACCGTACGGAATTCCACGCTAGAAAACGTTGTTCTCTTTGACTGCTGCACCATCGAAGATTGTGATCTGCGCGATTGCATCTGTGATGATGCCTGCGCCCTCAAGGGCATCGATCTTCAGAAGAAAATGCTTCGAAAGGGAACAAAACTGATCCGGGAAGATTGACAAAACCAACAAGGAGTTCCGAAGAGTTGATGGTAATTCCCCATTTTCAATTTTCCATTTTGCCTTTTCCCCATACACTCTCTGCCACATGTTTCGCCGTTTCATCGTCGGTCTTTCCCTGAGCACCCTTCTCGTTGGTTGTGGCGGCTCCGTGAGCTCTACCTACCGTCTGCAGTTCGATACCGAGGATCCCAGCCGCCTTACCCTGCTTTCGCTTGCTGTGATGCGCGTCGTAGAACGCAGGCTGCAGGGTATGGGAGAGGATGTCCGGGGTCTTGATGTCAGCCAAAAACAGGGGGGACCAGAGCTTTCCTTCTCCGTTGTTACGGAAGCAGCAGCCGATCTCCTCAGAGAAGATCTCACAGCGCCTTTCGAGCTCCGCATTATGCGCGAGGCCAAGGAGAAGGAAACACCGACTATGGAAGCGGAAGGACACGGCGGATTTGTAGAGACCCAGATCACGCAGGAACACCTGGAGTGGATAGAAGCTGCTGAAGAGCCGGACAATAAGGGTCGGATCACGCTCGAATTCACTGAAGAAGGACGCAAGCTCATGCGCATGATCTTTCGGGAGAATGTGGGGAAAAATATCGGTCTTTTCGTACGCGGTCGCCTTGTGGCCAAGCTCCAGGTGGATACCGCCGAACTCAAAGATGACATTATCATCACGGGAATCCCCTCCGCCGAACTTGCCCGCGTCTTTGCCGATGACGTCAATGTCGGTCTGCATGTCACCTTCACCCCTCTTCCGTAAAATCCCTCCATCATGCCCAAACAACGCTCTCTAGTCTGGCCTGTCATCACCGCGATTGTCGCAGTCCTCATCGCATTCCTCGCTCTCCCACAATCCATGCGTCAGTGGGCTCCGGGATTGCGTTCCCCGAGAATCCACTTCGGTTTGGATCTCGCAGGAGGCACCCAGCTTGATTTCCGCATTTCTGAACAGGAGATGCTCGATCAGAAGGAAACCTTGAAGGTGCAGATCGCGAAGCTGCATGCCCAGGGGGCTTCCGCTGAAACTATCGGCGAACTTGAGTTGCAGATCGTGTCACTCGAAGAGCAGCAACGCAACGTGCTTGAGGCTATCCGTGTCGTGCTCGAGCGCCGCATCAACAGTCTCGGCGTGAGCGAAGCGACGATCACCCCCTCGACGATCGGCACGGAAAAGCACCTCCTCGTGGAGTGTCCGGGCATTGTGGATGTCCAACAGTGCATCGCGACCGTGGGAAAGACGATCAAACTGGAATTTAAAGAGGAGTTCACAGAGGCGACGGAGGAATACAAACTGGGCGTGCAAAAGTCTGTTGCAAATGCGCAGCGCCGCCTGAGTGAAAGCGGCATCACGCTCACGCAGCTCGGGGAAGACCAGAGCGGCAAATTGGGTGTGGCTTCCCTCGGCGAACAGATGTACTTCAAAGACGCTTTGCCAAAAGGGCTTGAGGATCTTTGGAATAAAGCACCCGGCTCCGGTGTGCTTCGCCGCAATGCGACCATTACGGTTCCCGGTCAGGATGCGGAGGGAAACCCGGTGGAACAGCAGGTCGATGGAATTTTCCTCAGCGAAATTGCGCGTGCAAAGACGCAAACCGGTCGCACGATCAATGAGGCGCCGAAGGCCTTCGGTCTTCTCGCCGATCGCGAAGAGGGTGCCTCCTACGAAACCCATGAGAAAACCACTCTGGATGCAAAGATCCCGCCGCGCATCACCGGCGTTGTCCGCAGTATGAAACCCGGTGACCTTCAGTCTGTCACCATGGATGACGGTAGTAGCCGTGTCCTCTTCCTGCGTTCCTTTGTCCCCGGACGCGAGGAGGTGGATGCCAGTCACATTCTCATTGCGTATGCCGGCGCAGCGCAGGCGAAACCGACCATGAAGCGTACGAAAGAAGAAGCTCTGATCCTCGCACAGAGAATCAAAGCGGAAATTGATGCAGGGAAGAGTTTTGAAGGTTTGGCTCGCACCTACTCCGACGGCGATTCTGCAGCCCTGGGTGGCAAGATCGATCCCATCGGTCGCGGATCGATGCTTCCTGCATTTGAACAGGTCGCTTTCACTCAAAAAGTCGGTCAGGTAAGCGCTCCTGTGGAAACCCAGTTCGGCTACCACGTCATCCGCACGGACTCGGCAGTGCGTTCCACGAGCGACATCGCCAGTTACGATGAACTGATTCTTACAAAAGATGCCGATGGCTCGCGAGGGACGGAAATTCTTGGTGCGCTCCAGCGGGGCGACGTGCGGAGCACCGAAGATGCCGCGTATATCCGCTCCATCTTCTTCTCGCTCATGCCGACAGGCTGGAAAGACACCTCACTCGATGGCAAACACTTTCGCTCGGCCACCGTCACGCTGGATCCCGTGACCAATATTCCGGTTGTACAGATCCTCTTTGATGACGAAGGTGGCAAGCTCTTCCAGGAACTCACGAAAAGGAACACCGGCAAGCGCCTCGCGATCTTCGTCGGCGGAGATCTCATCTCCGCGCCCGTCGTCCAAGGAGAAATCTCCGGCGGCTCTGCCGTGATTACGGGCAGTAAGAACTTCGACGAGGCCAGGCTTCTCGCCCAGGATCTGAATACCGGCGCCATTCCTGCGCCGATCTTCCTGTCAGGTCAGCGCACCGTAGAGGCCACACTCGGCGCAAATGCCCTGCGCACCTCCATGCAGGCTGCGGTCGTCGGCATCGTGCTCCTCATGATCTACATGCTCCTCGTCTACCGCATGCTCGGCGTACTCGCAGATATTTCGCTCTTCCTCTACGCAATCCTCTATTTCGTCCTGATGAAAATTCCCCTCTTCCTCTTCTCCGGTCAGTACGTAGTGCTCACACTCGCCGGCATGGCGGGCATCATTCTCAGTACCGGCATGGCCGTGGACGCCAACGTGCTCATCTTCGAGCGCATCAAAGAAGAGCTGAGACGCGGTCGCAATTTCTCACTCGCACTGGAAACCGGCTTCGAAAAAGCATGGCCAAGCATTCGCGATGGAAACGTCTCTACCCTCATCACCTGCGCCATTCTCTTCACGATCGGTACTTCGCTCGTTCGCGGCTTTGCCATCACTCTGGGGCTTGGAGTCTTCCTCTCGATGTTCACCGCAATCACGGTGACGAAGTGGCTTGCACGCTGGATCGCCGCAACACCGATGGCGGAGCGGATGGAGCTCTTTGGGGTGAAGCAACACTTGGAAGTTGAATAAGAGGCATGTGATATACTGCTTACATGTCACCTTTACCTTCTTCAGAATTGGATGACGGCGATGATTGGCGATCCATTATCCGAGATGCCTGTGATCTTCGAGATCTCCAATCACATGGAGATGCAATAAAAAACTACCGTTGGAGAATTTTGGGTGATCTTCAGCCACATCCAAAAACAGATACCACTGCTCTGGCAGGGCCAAACAAGATGCTAGAATAGTGTTGTGGATTCCCTCTGCATCACCGACCTCGAACTCTGGACACACATCGGCGTCCCAGAGAAGGAACGTAAAACAGAGCAACGAATTCTGGTGACCATCGAACTCCTCGGTGATCTCTCTCCCGTGGGAAAATCTGATGATGTCACTAGGGGCATTGACTATGAAAAACTGACAAATGCTGTCCGCGCTCTTGCCAAAACAGAGCGAAAAACGATCGAACGACTGGCAGAGGATATTGCGGAAATGATTCTGAAATCCTACAAACCACAATCCGTAAAAGTTTCGGTGTGGAAGGAGCCTCTACCGGGGGTTCGAGGGGTAAAAGCAACAATCCAACGACCATAATGGTCGGGTGGGCTCCGTGCGCCACCCGACTTCGCTTGCGAGCTACGCCGGGCAAGCGGGCCTGCCCATCCGTAGTCCGCCTCAGCGGACGAAGGTGGGTGCGCTTTTCTTTGCTACTTTCTTTTGTCCGGCAGACAAAAGAAAGTAGATTCTTATCGCATGGCTCCCAAACAACAGATCTTGATCGGCCTCGGTAGCAACATCTCCCCCAAAGAAAACCTCCGGCAAGCTGCAACCATGCTCCGCGAGCATCTCCCGGATATCCGCTTCTCCTCAGTCTACCGCACTGCCGCCCGCGAAGTCGAGACCCAAGAGGATTTTCTGAATGCTGTTGCTCAAGCTACAACAGAGAAATCCCCCGAGCAAATCCATCTGATTCTGCAAAGCATCGAACAATCTCTCGGCAAAGCCCCTCCCTACCGCTTCGGTCCCCGAACAATCGATCTGGATCTCCTTCTATATGGAGACCTCATCAGCAATACGAAAGATTTGATCCTCCCCCACCCAAGAATGCACGAGCGCCGCTTTGTCCTGGAGCCGCTCTGTGAACTTGTCGATCCGCAAACGACTCATCCGGTCGTCAAGAAATCCTGGAAAGAATTGTTCAAAAAAACAAAGAATCAAGCATGTGTGAAAACACTCGTAGTTTTATAAAAAAGGCCGCGGCGGGGTCGCGCGCCACGGGGGGTGCGGGGGAAGGCCCTGCTTTCCGCCGCAGCGGAGTCGAGAGGGAAACGCCGAATCCTTGCAGGCGTTTCCATCGAGACACAGGGCCGGGCGGAGGAGCTCTGGCGCGCGGTGCGCTTTCTTTGGTACTTTCTTTGTCGCGCAGACAAAGAAAGTACAATGGGAATACCATTATCAGAAACCATGCAAGACCTGTTCCAAAAGCTCCTCAAAGCCATCGGCGAAGACCCCAAGCGCAAAGAGCTCTTAAAGACCCCCAAACGCGCCTCAGAAGCTTTTCAATTCCTCACGAAAGGCTACGACGAAGATCTGAAAACGATCGTCAACGGCGCGCTCTTCCCTTCAGAAACCGACGGTATGGTAATCGTGACCGATATCGAATGCTACAGCCTCTGCGAGCACCATCTGCTCCCCTTCATCGGAAAAGTACACGTGGGCTACGTGCCGAATAAACACATCATCGGTCTCAGCAAAATCCCCCGGATTATCGATATGTTTGCACGCAGGCTCCAGACCCAGGAACGCCTCACACAGCAGATCTGCGATGCACTGGAATCCGTCTTAAAGCCCAAAGGCATCGCCGTCGTCTGCGAAGCCGAGCACCTTTGCATGATGATGCGGGGCGTGGAGAAACAGCATTCCAAAGCAATCACCAGCTGTGTGAAAGGATTGATCAAAAAGGATGAAAAGACGCGGGAAGAATTTTTACGGTTGATTGGAAGATAAACGTCAACCATGTAGAGACGCAACGCTGTTGCGTCTCCCCTACAATCATCACGCCGCCAACGCCGTCTGCCTCTCCGCCGGTCCGTGCAGATACATCTTCCGCGTATCCGCCGCGACCCTCGCAATCGCCAGATTCACCTTGGAAGAAAGCTCGATACCCAGTTGATCTGCCACTTCCTGCACCTCCTCCGCTTCTAATTTTCCGCTCTCAATCGCGGTCGCCCATGCTTTATTTTGCGCAGCGATAAAGGCTTCATTGAACATATACCCTGTTTGATCAGCTTCCTTCGCAATGTCATCTCCGGAAAGGGACTCCTGCTCCACTCCATTGATCCACACGGCATTCTGCAGCGCCTCCACGTCGCCTGTCTTCGTAAGCACTTCATTCCAGGTATCCGCACTGTGCACCTGGATCGCATCGGCAATCTCCTTTCCTTCCCCGTACACCGCATTAGGACGATCGCCCCGATTATATCCGGTCACATCGATCACATGTGTCTCTGTATCCCCTTCCAGAAGCACCGTGTCATCCATCACTTCTTGACCATCGACGATGAGCGTCGCTGCTTCGCCCGTTTGCAAATCCACCTGATCCGTGTGACGCTTTTCATGCACCAAAATTCCCTGTAAGTCCTGAAAATCACCACTCACCACCTGTCCAGCACTCACATAAATCTCCGAAACTTCCCCGCCGACCGGTGCCATACCGCCGACTCCGGGCTCTAGGTTCGCTACCTGCACGCTGCCGTATTTCGATGCAAGCGGTGCGATCACCTGTTGACGCGTCAGCAATGTCTGCCGGATACCCGCCGCAGTTCCATCACTTGCATCGATGATTTCCTGCTGTACTTCAATCTGCAGAATGGCCAATTCTTTATCGATTTGACCAGAAACATCTCCAAGAGTATCCGCATATGTTGTTGCTCTTTGGAGCCGTTCCTCCGCCGTGAGGATGGGCATCGGAGGCGCCTCCATCTCTGCCGTTGCTGTAGGGTTCTCGTTCATTGCGCGCACAGTGTGCACCCCGAAAAAGAGTGCAATAGCATAATGGCAATTGAAAAGCATGAACACCTGCTTTTTGTTTTATATAAGCCAAAATTCCGATCCCAGAGAAACTATCCTACGCCCCACACCCTACCCCCTATAACCTTTTTTCATACACCAAATATGTCCATGCCGGCTCACCCTCATGTCTCTCCTTGCTCACTTCCACCCAATGCTCTGGATGGAACTCCGGAAAATATGCATCGCCTTCAATCGTCGCATGCACGCGCGTGAGATAGACGCGGTCTGCCTTCGGTAATGCTTCTCGATAGATTTCCCCTCCCCCAATCACAAACACTTCTTCGGAATGATCTTTTCCTGCAACCCGCAACGCGTCCTCCAAGGAAGAAACCACCTCACACCCTTCTGCAACAAAATCCTCCTGCCGCGTGATGACAATATTCTGTCGCTTCGGCAGTGGATGCCCGATCGATTCGTACGTCTTGCGTCCCATAATGATCGGCTTTCCAAGCGTGACCGTGCGGAAGTGCTGCAGATCCTCAGGAATATCCCACGGAATCTTCCCGTGATTGCCGATCACATTGTTTTCCGAAGCGGCGGCAATGAGGGAAATGCGCACGGAAGTACTATACGCCGCCGCGTTGGTGGAGCGGAGGGGACTCGAACCCCCGCAGTATCGATTGACGATTCGTACTGCGCACCATGCCCACCCCACAACGGCGGCAATAGGACATTACAAAGGTGTGTTGACAAGGCAAGTGTACAAACGTACACTCTCTCTAGATTGACGATTCGTACTGTGTACTAAAGGTGTTCGAACCCCCGTATTTAGGGGGTTTTATTTTATACAGAAATCGGTGCTTTTATGCCTGGATGCGGATCGTAATTGAGGATCTCAAAATCCCCGAAGCGGAAATCAAAGATCGATTTCACCTCCGGATTGATCTTGAACTGTGGCAGCGCTTTCGGCTCACGCGATAATTGCAACCGTGCCTGCTCCACATGATTCTTATACAAATGTACATCACCAAATGTGTGCACGAAATCCCCCACACCGAGTCCGCACACCTGCGCGACCATATGCGTCAGTAAGGAATAGGAAGCGATATTGAACGGCACTCCGAGAAACACATCCGCACTGCGCTGATAAAGCTGGCAACTTAATTTTTTGTCTGCGACATAGAACTGAAACAGACAATGACACGGCGCCAACGCCATCCTCCCTTGCGCTGCATTCGCCTGCGGACTAATCGATTCATCTGGAAGATCTGCAGGATTCCATGCAGAAACAATCAAACGCCGTGAATGCGGTCGCTTCTTGATCTGCGCAATGACTTCACTGACCTGATCGATCACCCGACCATTCGGTCCTTCCCATGCTCTCCACTGCTTGCCGTAGACCGGTCCGAGATCTCCCTTTTCACTCGCCCATTCGTCCCAGATCGAGACGCCGTTCTCCTTGAGGTAACCGGTATTCGTCGATCCCATCAGAAACCAAAGAAGTTCATGGATAATGGCACGCGTCGAGAGTTTCTTCGTTGTGAGCATGGGAAATCCTGATTGCAGATCAAACCGCATCTGCGCGCCGAAGATGCTGTATGTTCCCGTTCCCGTGCGGTCGTCTTTGACGGTGCCGTGGTCGAGAATATGC
>MFXW01000069.1 GCA_001787585.1 Candidatus Peribacteria bacterium RIFCSPHIGHO2_02_FULL_53_20 | reverse complement strand
ATGACCAAGTAAAACAAGGTATAAATTTTGTGTTCAAAACATGAGTACAAAGTGTATGCAAGATCAATTTTTGTTATCACATGGTAATCCTGTGGTTTAGTGCTACATTTCGCGCTGAAACCTGAGTAGAAGTTTTGTTCAGGTGGACGGTGCTGCATCCATGTTTGAACCCCTCCAATCCAAGGCCCAGAAGATCCTTCGTACAGAGTACGGTGTTAAAAACGTCACGGTCGAATGGGAGCGTCCCGCACAGGCGGATTTCGGTGATCTCGCAACTCCCGTTGCCATGCAGCTCGCGAAGGAACTCAAAAAAAATCCCAAAGTCATCGCAGAAACCCTCGCGGAGAAACTCGCCAAGGATTCTTCGGTGGAGAAGGCAGAGGTCGCGGGTCCGGGGTATGTGAATGTGTGGTTGAAGCCGCAAGCGCTGATTGATGAACTCAAGAAGACGCGCGAGGCGTGTACGGCACGGGTCACGCGGAAGGAGGAGGCGCCGGTGATTGTGGAGTATTCCAGTCCCAATATTGCCAAACCGCTGGGGATTCATCACATCCTCACCACGGTGATCGGACAGGTGATCGCAAACCTCTACATCCATCAGGGATACAACGTGAAAACCGTGAATCACATCGGAGATTGGGGAACGCAGTTCGGCAAATTGTATGTTGCGTGGAAACACTGGGGAAAAGGAGATCTCGGTACAAAAACCGTGGACGAGCTTCTAGCGCTCTACGTGAAATTTCACGATGAAGAAGAGAACCCTGTACTGGAAGCAGAGGCTCGCAATGCATTCCGTTCTCTAGAAGAAGGAGATGCCGATATTCGTTCCTTCTGGAAGACCGTCGTAAACATATCCATGAATGAAATATATGTGTTATATGAACGACTTCATGTTCATCTTGCCTACGAGCACGGAGAGAGCATGTATGAGAATAAAATGCAGCCGATTGTTGAAGAAGGAAAAAAGAAAAAGGTATTTACTCCTGGAAAAGACGGAGCATTGATCGCGGATCTCGAGAACGAGAACCTTCCGCCGGCAATTGTCATCAAGGGAGACGGAGGAACCATTTATCTCACGCGTGATCTCGCTACCGTCCGGTATCGCATTGATGAGTGGCATCCACAGGCATCTCTGTACGTTGTGGGACAGGAACAGCAACTGCATTTTCAGCAACTTTTTGCGATCGTGAAGCGATTGGGGTGGCAACTTCCACATTTGGAGCATGTGTTATTTGGAAGAATGCGTTTTGCCGATGGCAACATGAGTACGAGAAAAGGAAAAATTCTCAAACTAGAGCATGTGCTGGACGAAGCTGTCGAACGGGCACGCGCAGTCGTCAAAGGCCATGGCGAAAAAATCCAGACGGATGATGTCGAAACACTCGCGGAGATGATGGGCATCGGAGCAGTGGTCTATGGAATCCTCAGTCAGAACAGGAAGATGGATATTCTTTTTGATTGGGATAAGGCTCTGAGCTTCGAAGGGAACAGCGCTCCTTATCTGCAATACACGCATGCGCGAGCAAAATCCGTATTGCGAAAGGCCGAGGTGAAGGGTGACTCATTCTTGCCGAACAATATTTCCTCTCTTTCCGATGTGGAACGCTCGCTGATCGGCGGACTCTTGCAATTCCCTGAAGTGGTATCGGAAGCGCGGGAGTCGCATATGCCTCATGTCCTAGCCACATATCTTTATCAACTTTGCCAGCTTTTCAATTCATTCTACAACAACGAGCCGATTATTCAGGCTGAGGAAAGCCAAAAAACACTACGTCTCGCACTCACCGCACTCACTGCCACCGTCCTGAAGTGTGGTGCAGAACTTCTCACGCTCCGTGTTCCCGACCGCATGTAACTCTCCATTCTCAATTTTTCTTTCTCAATTTCCCCTCTCTTTATGGTCCGGTCTCCCTCCACACGTTCGATAGGCTCCCACCTTCGCCAAGGCTATGGTGGGCAAGCAGTGCAGGCCCGCCGCCGCTATGAACCGACGCGCACTCGGCATCGCCGCGGCATCGCCACACGTCCGTTTGTCGCATTTCTGCTGATCGCGTCCTTCGGTCTTCTCTTTGTGGGATGCGCCTCATCGCCCCCGGAAGAGGATGTGTTCACCTTTACCGAAGACGACGTGGCGCGGTTCAGGGAGCTCGCGGGATCTTCCGCAGGATCGGGAACGGGAGAGACGATGGGGGAGCCGAGGATCGAACGCGTAGCGGGATCGGGGGCAAGTAGAGAGCTGCCAAAGCTGGATCTTTCCATGGCAAAATCTTATGACGCGATCCGTTCGGGACCGACGGGGGTAGGGGAGGAGCTCTACCGTGTGACGAACGCGTATCTGAACGTGCGCAGTGAAGCCAAAGTGACGGCGAGCGAAGTGGCGCGACTTTCGCAGGGCGACCAGCTCACCATTCTCGATTTCATCGATGCCGCATGGGCGAAGACCAAACTTGATGATGGCAAAGAGGGATACGTTTCCACGCGCTACATTGCAAAACTGGTATCGGAGGAACAGCTCGCTGCTGAGCGCAAGAAATACGAGGGCGTGTACTTCGTGGACTTCGGATTCCTGAACGTCCGCAAAGCTCCCGATGCGGGCAGCGAGAAGATCGGAGAGCTTCCTGGGCAAGCGCTCGTGCGTCCGATCTCCATGGACAAAGTCTGGGCGCGCGTTCCCTTTGCAAACGGCGAAGGTTACGTGGCTGTGCAGTATCTCTCGCCCTTTGCACCGCAGTTCCTCGTCCGTCAGGAGACCTATAAGCTGCCGGTGCTGCAGTACAAGCTCACTTCGGGCGACAACACTATTACAGCTCTTCGCAGCCACATCGCAGCGCTCAAGCAGGCCGGTGTTACCCTCTGGACGCTGCGGGATCTGCGGCAGCTCGTGCTCACGCAGGAAGACCGCGACGCACGTGTGCCGCCAAAGACTGCTTTGCTTGTTGTCTCTGATGTGACTGTTAAAAATGTGCAGGAAGTTTCCCATGCACTGCAGGCGGCCGGAGTTTCTGCAACGCTTTTTCTCCGCACGGCAGACATTGGCATCGGTGGCATCACGGAGAAGACTGTCTTAAGTCTTTCTGCCAATGGCTTTGACGTGCAGTCGGGTGGTCACACGGGAGACGACTTGCGATCATTAACGAATGCTCAGATGCAGCTGGAGCTTGAGCAGAGTCGGGTTCTTCTTGAGGAGATGACCGGCAAGCCGGTCTTCGCAATCGGCTATCCGATTGGCGGCGTGAACGAGCGTGTGATGCAGTTCTCTGGTGAAGCGGGTTACCTCTTCGGCGTGGGATCGGCTCCGGAAGCATCGTTCAGTCGCACGCAGTTCCTGCGCTTACCCAGCTTCATTGTCTCTGGATCGATGACACCAGAAGATGTCGTGGGGATTGTGAAGGGCAAAGAACAAGCGAGTATCGGATACAAGTTCAATGCGATACCGAGAAATCTGAGAACGAAGTCGGTGTATCTGGCGTTTGCGTGAACAAGCATTCCCTTGTGGGGACATTCTTTAGATGAATCGATCTGTGACATAAATACAACGGCAAAAACCGTATGTGTCATTGTGTATTACATGTGAACAGTCTTTGCAGGGTATAGGTAGGTCTTTGATTGCTTCCTTAAGACTAAGAACTTTATGAGCATTCCTTTTGCATGCATCACAGCAAGAGTTTTCACCCACACTGATATGGACATTTCCGACAAAACCCTCTTGTAGAAATTGCTCAAGTTGATACCTTGCAGCCGCTTGGAGGCAATGCCTATGATCTCTGCCTTCTTTATTGAGGAAGAGAGCCATCGAATAGTTCAGCATTTTCAAGGCTTGAAAATCTCCTCTCTTCATCATTTCCAAATTCTTTTTCTGAAAATAATTCCAAAGAACATCAGTTGGCTTATCATGTGGACGAGACTGAATGAGTGTTCGAAAAACATCTGCATCTAAACCGTTCCATGCGTTTTCGCGAATGGCATCTGTGGCTAAAGCCTGATCTTTCGTAAGAAGATGTGAATCAAAAATCTTTTGAGTAGTTCTTACATACATGTCCTTTCCACAGTGAGGGCATTTTGATTTTCTGCCCGGCGTCTTCTCCAAGCTTACATGGCAGTAAGGACAGCTTGATGAGATTTTACGTGTAGTATGCACCGCCTTTTTCTTTGGGTTGGTATTTGCTTTCGAGCCGCTCAACCAACTCAGTAGACTCATCAATATTATTCTGCTCTCTAAAGCAAAGATGACCAACATCATCTTTGATTAATTCTACTGCCCCATCAATTTCTGCAGCTGTTCCTGCATTTGTTTGCTGAAATCACCCCCCTGATTCTGCATGACTGCTGCGGACTGCTCCGCCGCCGCCTTGGAGATTTCCTTGAGCAGCTCGTCCCAATGCGCGAAGGCATACCATGTGCTCCAGATGATGAGGATCAGGGGGATCAAGTGGAGGATGCTACGGAAAAATCCACCCCAGGTGCGAAGCCGGTCGCGCTTATCCATGCGACGCAGCAGTTCCAGAATCTCGTTGAGTTGTGTATTCGTCATGTACTCATTTAAAACCCTCGTTTCCATTTACGCAATATCTCAAATCCTCTCGTGAGGTAATATTTCTTTGTGATGGGGATGTCTTGACAATGCATGAGAGTCAGAAGATTCCCTCCAAAGCCCGTTTTGAAAAGTGTCACGCCCGCAAACGGATGTTTCGGCTCGGATATCTTGAAGCCTTCATCTGTGAGATTCCCCGGTGCGATGCCCCAGAAGTTATACACGCGGTCTCCGCGCCTCAGCGCATCGCGGATCGCGGTCCATTGGAGAAGATAGCTTGCGGGGATTTTCTGAAACGCATGCGAACTCGCGCCGTGGTGGTAACTGGTTTCCCCAAATGCATGCATGTGGATGGACGAGGCAATCACCTGGTTTTGATACCACGCGAGGTAGAGCGTACATTCATTCCTTGGCGCAAAGCGCGTGACTTGGGCTTTGAAGAAGGCATTGGTATACGGCGTAAATTTGTGTCGTTTGCGCGTTTCGTCGTGCAGCGAGAGGAAATGGCAAAGATCATTGATCGGATCTTTGGATGCCTCCACAGTGACGCCTTCTTTTTCGGCGCGACGAATGAGGTTGCGGGTGGTTTTGCGCAATGCGTTGAAGAGTTGTTCCTCGGGGATTCCTCCACCCCCTCGGTCTTCCTCCACCGAAGGAGGAGAGGGAGGATCTGAGTTACGCCACGGATCAGGATTTTTCAGTGGCAAATACCAAAGATGTTCCGCAAGCAGATGAAGAGGAGAGGGGATCGAATAGAGAATAGAGAATTGAGAATTGAGAATGACAAAAGGACTTACTCGAAGAAAAGAACATCCTTTTGATTGCGCAATGGTTTTCAAGGATTCCATCAGTGCTCTCGTGACAGGAGCCGCATCTACACTCTCATCGATAACGGGTCCGTACGGAATTGCCAGATGTTTTCCTCTGCGCGCAGGGACGAAGATTGCCTGACAAATCCCGACGATGGCGTCACCTTCTTTCGCAATCAATCGAATGGGTTCTTCACCGCAGTCGCGGTACACCTCGCCCATGGTCCAGCTCTGGAGAAAGGGACGGAAGCGTTGCGCTGCGAGGAAGGCATCCCACTGGTGTTGATCGTGTGCTTTTTCGATCTGCATAGCATTGTTATATTGCTGTATTGTTAGATTGTTAGCCTAGCAATAGTCCCGTCATCGCTTGCGAACAATACAACAATATAGCAGTTCAACATTTTGCTGTTAGATCGTTTAGCGCTGTAACCAGCCGTTTAGCTTGCTTCATCGACATCGTCGGATGCGTTGGCAGACTCAAAATCTTTTCACACATGCCTTCTGCTTTCGGACCGATTCCAGGACTATAGCCGAGGGTCTCTGTGGCTGTTCCTCGAGGGCAGATCACACAGCCCGTCCAGCCGTCCTCCAGATAGATATTCTCGCGCTTCAACAATTCTCGCAGCCTGTCGGCATTCGGAAAAAACAGTGGGAATTTCTGGAGTGCCAGATGCTCTGTCACTCCAGGGATGACATTCCATCCGTGCTTCGTACATTCCTCGATGTAGAAACGTGTGAGGTTTCTTCGGTGTGCATTGATCATGGGTAAGCGTTCAAAGGAATGCAACGCGAGTGCGGCGCAAGCATTGGGAAGCTTTCGCATTCGCAGGATCATGTTTCCCTTTTTTTCCTCTGGTGTGACTATGGGGATTAGCAGATGGAGCTTCTTGCAGAGTGCGAGGCACGCTCGGCCGAGTCCGATCACATACAGCACTCGCGTTTTGAAATAGATGCGCGGATACAGGAGATAGCGCGCAATAACAGAGCGGGGGAGTTCACCGGCATGATCCTCGGCATTTTTCAGCGCGTTTGATACATCGGACTTCCGGGAAATCACCGCTCCGCCGGCAACGCCCGAAATCGCCTTGTCTCTGCCGAAACTAAGGATGGAGAAATCTCCTGTTCGTGCGATGGGAGAGGCGGAATCGTCAGGCAGCACGTGCGCGCAATCTTCAATGAGGAGGATCCCACGTTCATCGCACAGCTTCCTCAAGCGAGGGAGATTAGCCGGAATGCCGAATGTATGCTGCGCGATGATTGCACGTGTTCTCGTTGTGATCTTCCGTTCCACGTCAGCACAGTCCAGATTCAGTGTATCGCCATCAACGTCAGCGTAGATCGGCACGCCACCGTAGGCATGCACGGCATTCGGAACGACGACGCAGGTGTAGGCCTGGAGGATCACTTCCTCATCGCTGCGAAGCTGGATCGCCCGGAAGAGTGCTGCAAGTGCTTCGCGCCCGGAGGAGAAGAGAAAGACATCTCCGTGGAAGGATTGCTGCAATGCCTTTCGCAAGTGTTCCCGTTCGTTCCCGTTTCGCCACTTCCACGGTTGGAAGAGAAGCCCGAGACTTCGCAGTGTGTACGAGAGAGTTGCGTGAGGGCCGAAGGTATGATGAACGGGAAAGGAGAACAAATTGAGAATTGAGAATTGAGAATTGAAAATTACGGTGACGGTAACAGTCGGTCAATCGTCGATCGTGGCATCCTTCCCAGACACACCAGCAGCGTACCGGATTTTACGGGGTTTATTTCCTTGGAGAATAATTCCACATTATTCGCATATCCTTGCGCAAAGAATTGAGCAAATTTTTTATTCAAGAAGATCACTCTTTGGAAGACTGGGATGCACTGTTTTCCAAGATCGCGATGTACACGTTCGGTGGCGGATCCCTGCTCAATGATTCCCGAAGTGAGAAGCACTTTCTGCGTCGCATGCCGACTCTCTGCCCAGCGGATTGCAGCGGCTGCGCTTTCGGGACTGCAGTTATGGGTGTCATTGAGGATCGCAACGCCGAATTTTTCCTCGAGGAAAAATGTTCCTGTGAGCGGAGAGAACCGCGAGAGACGCTCGGCGATCACGGAGCGCTTTACGCCGAGGTGTTCCGCGACGGCTATCGCGAGGAGCACATTCGTCACGTTATGTGTTCCATGGAGAGGCAGAGCAAACGTGTTCTCGCCGACGCGGAAGCGGATGCCATGAGGAGTTTCTTCAATATCAAAAGCTTCGAGGTCACTTGTGCCTCCGGTGCTGACAGTGGTGACAGGGCAGGCAGCATGACTGCGGAGCGCTCCGGCCATCGTGCTATCCACATTGATGAATGCACGACCGCTTTCCGGGAGTGCTTCGATGAGTTCCGCTTTGGCGGCGAGGAGATCTTCTGGTGATCCGAAGAGCGCGACGTGTTGTGTGCCGATGGCCGTGATTACACCGAGTTGTGGCGCAGTGATGGAACAGAGGAGGGCAATTTCTCCGCGACGGTAAGCGCCCATCTCCACGACGAGTATCGGGAATGGGGAATGGGGAGTGGGGAGTGGGGAGGCAAGGATTTTTGTCATCCAGCGTGCGACGCCGATTTCACTATTTACATACGTTGGCGTCGCAATTGCGGCGTTACCAAGAACGCAGCCGATGAGTTCCTTCGACGTCGTTTTTCCCATGGAGCCTGTCACACCGATGACCAGGAGTTCTGGATGCGCTTTCCGAAGCAAGCGTGCGCGATTGAGGATCCGTCGCTTCAGAAATGTATCGAGTGGAAAGAGCGCCGCCCACACGAGTATGACGGAGAGCGGTTGCAGGAGAATAAGAACAGGAAGGAAGATAGCCTTCCCCAAGTGCAGCAGAAGGAATCCTGCAATGAGCGTCAGCAGAGCGCTTCCCCCGACAATCATTTTCGCTTTCTGTGTCCATACTGGCTGCGGTTGGCGACGTAGGACGATCTGTACGATCGAGAGCGTTGCGAGGAGAAGAAGTGATCCCTGAGCGGCATACTCAGGAGAAAGAATTCCTGCGGATGTCAGAAGCAGTGCCGCCGCGACGACGGGGACGCGTACGATGCCGCACAGCTGCCGGAGTGTCCCTTCGCTTCGGAGGTGATCCAGGAGCCGGTCACATCGCCACTCTTTGACTTGCCATAGATGGGCAAAGGTCAGAAAAGGGGAAAGCGCCGCAGTGGCGAAAAGGAGGAGAATGACGGTATCTGGCACAGGAAAAGACTACGCGAAGAAGGCTTTTGATGCACGAACCCCCGGCTGGAGGGGCATTTGATTAAAATACAGTATTGTATTATAATATATACAGAACTTCCAAACACACATATGACCAATCGCAAGCTCGTCCTCGGACTTATCGGAGCGTACGCCGGATTCGTCTTCGGAGTCGTGACCATCGGATTCCCCGTAAACCTCCTCGGAAGCACGTTGAATTTTTTCACGGATCCTTCCGCTACGGAGCGCCTTGCAGAGTTTGATGATGATGGCGATGCGATTCCTGATTTTGTGAATGGTCCGCGTATTCTCGAAATTTTCCGCTCCGCTCCAGATGTTCTCTCGACGATCTTTGGACGTCCTGCGTTTGTACCGGGCATGATCCGTCTCGATGATGCCTTTTATATGCCGGAACCTGCTTTGCCGACAGATGGGCACGGAGCTGCCCCGGTGGTCACAGAAGCAGAAACAGAGACCGAAGTGAATTTTACTGTCGTGGAGCCGCAGTGGTCTCCGGAGGACATTCGCGTTTCCAATGAGTTTGAAGGAGGGACTCTGACGCCGGGGATGCATCTCGTTCCATCTGCGTCACCTTCTTCGAGTCTGCCGGCAACGCTCTTGACACCGCCTCCGGCGAGTACATCGTCGGTTTCATCCAGCGTTTCGACCTCCAGTGCAACTTCCGTGACTGCACCACCTTCGAGTACGCCTCCGCTTTCCAGTACTCCTCCGGCGGATGTTCCTCCGACGGCGACAGCTTCTTCTGTTTCGACATCTTCTCTATCGTTCCCCTCTTCTGCAGCAGCGACATCATCCTCTACATCTTTCAATGCATTTTCTTCTTCAGATACCGCAGCGGACAGTACTTCCTCCATGATGGGCATGGATTGCGATTTTGACGGCGATGCCGATGATATCTGCTCTCTGGTCTGCCAGATGTACTGGACGGATAAGGATGGAGACGGGGACAAGGATCCTCCTACTCCACCTTGCTCGTAATC
The DNA here is from genome assembly GCA_001787585.1 of Candidatus Peribacteria bacterium RIFCSPHIGHO2_02_FULL_53_20. Classification (GTDB taxonomy): domain Bacteria; phylum Patescibacteriota; class Gracilibacteria; order Peribacterales; family Peribacteraceae; genus 2-12-FULL-55-11. The sequence goes on along the minus strand of MFXW01000069.1, from coordinate 6,059 downwards.
CTCGGATTTCCTCTTCAGCCGGCAAAAAAGCCGGCTGTTTCTTTGTGATAACCCTTTCTTGAAAATAGCCAATTGCATTGCGATATACTATTGCTTTGGTATGATTCTGCTATGCTTGCCGGAAATGTTTCTACGCCGGCTCTCGATGCAACTCTTGATGCCTTTCCGGGTGGAGGATTACAGGAAGAAACAGTACAGGAGGGGCATGTTCAGCTGTCTGCAAATGGGAAGCTGTTGCCCATAGACATTCTGCGTCGCGTGATTGCCGCCTTCAAGAGAATTCCCGGAATGGAGATGCACATGGCAACCCTTATTACGGATCCTGCATTGAGCAATCTTTCGCAAGACCAAGTACTCGATTCGCTCACTGCTCGTGCGCTAGAGCTTCCGGCTATACAAAAGATTGTGGGTGAAGATGGCGATCGGTTGCGAAGAATTATAGAGCGTGCTGGTGCCATGTCGGATAACACCGTCCGACAATATCCTATAGATCCGTTCGTCGTGACACACCAAAATGGTCATCCAGATGGTGCCTTGCATTTTGGATTGGTAGAAACGGAACTGGGCAGGGGCGGTTGTGGGTATGTGGAGAGAGTTCTCTATGAAGGAAGAGAGCTTGCAAGAAAAGTGTTCGATCCTGACAAACGCACCACAAGTAATGTTCCCAAGTTGCGTGAAAGATTTGTGGGTGAGTACGAGGTACTGCGGCAACTTGGTGATATTGTTCCGCATCCGGAATTTGCAGAAGGGCTTGAAGACGACAAGGAAACCCCTTCTTTCGTAATGGAGTATTTGGACGGAAGTTCCATTGCTCAACTCCAGAGAGCGATCAGCCGCGATGTTGAAAAAGGAGCAGCGCGTCCGGAGCGGTGGATGCTGTTGCTGTATGCCGGCATCGCGCAATCTGTTTCCGAAGTGCATACGTTGCACGGGGCGCACGATACGACGGCGGACAGCGTCACTTTCATCGCAGGAAATTCCGCCACCGTTGCCATGCAAGAGCCAAAGAGAGGACTGGTGCACCGGGATCTCAAACCGCAAAATGTGCAATTGATCTCAAGCGGGGCGATCAAAATTCTGGATTTCGGGATGGCACACATCGATGATAACGAGCGGGACCATACGATGACCGCTACGGGTGACGTGCTCGGTACGCCGCTCTATATGGCTCCCGAACTGTATGATGGAGGTAATAATATCAAGAACGCTACCGCGGCTTCCGATGTCTATGCTGTTGGTCTGATGCTTTTTGAAAGTCTAACCGGCGCACATCCGTTCGTGCATGTTTCCAAAGATCAGGTGGCGCTTCTCCGCGCTCATCGGGGAGAATTTCCCAATTTTGACCGGGTACGCGCAGGACCACTCCGGACTCTATTGGAGGCGATGTTTGCAAAAATTCCGAAGGCACGACCGACCATGTCTGAGGTTGCGCGTGTGTTGCATGAAGAATTCCTGCGGGATGCCTCTCCAGATGAGAAGCTGGCGTACGCCAATTTTCTCAGCATTCCTGTGGCCGAACGCCGCATTCCATTGCCACCGGAGTTGGAGATTTCACTCCAGGCGGCATATGTTCCCACGATGACAAGCGAGGTCGATGCCCTTGCTCCAGAGACGGAAAACCTGGACGAAATATCTCCAAATGACTCTTCGCTTGAGGCACTTTCTTTTTCGCAGAGGCTTGTGGAAACGGTTCCGAATCCGGAGGAACCCTTACTTGCCGCATCTCCCGGCAATGTCACCTATGAAGTCGATGCGCAGACGGGCAAGCCGCGCCGCGTGAGTGCAAGGCGTCGAATGATGCGGAACATAGCAGGGAACAAATGGGTACAAACACTCACAGGGCTCATGGCTCTTACGGGAGCCATTGCCGTGGGAAAGACTCAATTTTCCGGTCCTTCTTCTGAGAAGGAACCCTCAGCGCCTCTGGTCGCCAGGGAAAATTCCGTGGAAGAACCCAAGGAGCAGCCACTGCCGCACATTCCGTCTCTTCTTCGGGACCGTACACCTCTTGAAATTTCCGAGAATCCCCCTGCATTCGGTGTGTTGTGTGCAGAGGGAAAACTGCAAAAGGTGTATGCATTCGGAAAGGTGATTGATGGGAAAGATCTCTATCAGCTGGCTCCGCCAGTGGAAGATCCCGATCAGAACATGGTTATAGCTCTGGGGTATATGAATGATGTCGATCTGGCGCAGAGCGTATTTGGCAAACAGCCGCAAGATTTGCAACAGACCTCTCCGACGCAAGCATTGAGCGATATCAGCGGAACACTTGGTCACCAGAACAAGTATGGAAGTGCATTTGATGGACGAACGGCGGAAGGCAGAGAGTTGCAGATTTGGCACACGGATGGCTGTTCCCTCATTATGGTGCAGGGCGTTTGTCACAGTATTGGAGGAAAGGATTTCCCCCGTCTGATGGTGTTCACCACGGAAGAATTCGCCCCGCATCTTTCGCATCTCCGTGCTGATGCGGATTTTCGCGGATCCTATCCGGATCCCGGTGCAATGATGTTTGAGGTCTATTCCCAGGCGCGGGGTCTTCAAAAACTTCCTTCCTCAGATCAAATGCGTTCCGTGAGCGATGAGAAGGCATTCGCGCATCTCCCGGTCGGGGAAAATTCTGGCGTGGATGCCCGCCTGAGGAAACTGGCGCGGGGTGTGCGCAGGTATATCGATGATCCTACTCGTGTGATTCAACAGAATAACCAAAACAAGAAAAATGTGTCCGCGCTGGTTTTGCCAGAAGTGCCTACAAACAACATTCTTCAATCACCTCCGCAATCTCCCTAGCTCTCTCCCTGTGCACCCTGTGCCGCACCCCGGGGTAGAGATGCAACGTACTTCCGGTGATTTCTTTGTGCATCAGATGCGCATCGGCAACGGGCGTCATGCCATCCTCTTCCCCCCAGAAAATATCCGTGGGAACGGTGATGCCTGAGAGCAGGGGACGGAGATCTTCTTTGGTCACATTGATGAGTGTCTGCCGCATGACGGGAGAGGCTTTCTCATAGTCATGAACGCGCACAAGTCGGTAGAGGAATTTCTTCCCCAGCGGTTCCAGGGACTTGAGACCGGGAATCTGGAGCAGCGTTTTTCCTGTTTTTGCCAGTGTGAGACCGAGGATGCGTTTGAAATGCCGCGGGTGGCGGATGCCGGCTGAGGCGCAGAGAAACAGATGTTCAATAGAGAATTGAGAATTGAGAATTGAGAATGACTTACTCTGTGCAAGTTTTATGACAATGCGACCTCCATGTGAATGACCCAAGAGGAATAGTCGAGTCTTTCCCTCTCCCGTAGGGAGAGGGTTAGGGAGAGGGGGTCTGTTTGATCGCAACCACTCCGCCACCCACTCCGCATAATCATCTGTCGTCCACGGTCGGCTCGGCTCTGGCTCACTTCCGAATCCCGGAAGATCGGGCGTCAGGATCGTGATATCAGAGTCTTTCAAAGCTTCGCGGAGTTCCGTGAAGGATTCTTTCGAGCCACCCCAGCCGTGTAAGCAAAGAAGAGTCGTAGGCATTGATGTGAGTATACGTTGAAATTCTCTTCATAATTTATGATTCTTGATTCATAATTCTCTCATGTCTCGGTAGCTCCCCACTACGCTCTACGGAGCTTCGTGGGGCAAGCAGTTGGTATTGTTCTTTCTCCACAGTTGTATGTCACGGTAGCTCAGTTGGTAGAGCACGGGACTCATAAGCCCGGGGTCGCCGGTTCAATCCCGGCCCGTGACACCATATACAATCGTTTCCATTGCTCGCAGAGCAATGCAGAAAGTGCAAAGGAGCCATTGCCTGCAAACTACTTTTAAGATATACTAAAAATAGTTTATAGATAGTTACCTAATCCACCATGCTGACACAAGTATCCTTTACCACTGAGGAAACACTGAAGAATAGAGCTCTGGAGAAAGCGAAAAGCCAAGGTATTACTCTCAAGGCGCTCCTCGTGTATGCCATGAGGGGGTTTGTGGATGGGAAGATTGCATTGAGTATCGATGTGTCAGAGGAGGAACCGGAGGTTGAAGAATTGATATTTGCCGATAAAGATATCAACGCCAAGGCAAAGAAGCTCGCACGACTCCTGCGTTAGTATGGTGATACTGACGCAGTACATCGCTAGACATGAATTAGCCCCCTCCGTCGCATGGTGACGCTGGACGATATCTTGGAAGGGTCACAAAAAGTCCAGAAGGGCTTGGCAGTAGAGACGAAGTCCATGCTGAAGGGCACACGGTTCTACAAGGTCCGTATAGGAAAAAAGGGAGATGCACGAATGATCGTTTTCCTCGTCACAGAGAGTAAGAAAATTGTTCCCGTACTCATTCGCCTGAAGAAAGACAAGATATTTGGCATGAACATGGCCATGAACAATACCCAAGTCGTTGACCAAATCCGAAAGAACCTCGACCACATCATTCATGATATGGAGAAGGGGAGGTTTGAAGAGTTCGCATCATAAGCATCTTTTCATCTCTTTTTCACCCGCTCATAAATATCCCTCCTATGTCCGATGGCGACGATTTCAATGTGCGAGCTTCCTTTCACGACATAGATAACCCGATATACGCTGACCCGACTTGTGGTGAGCGAAGTCGAACCATGCATGCGGTAACCGGAAAGCGAACCTGTCAGCATTTTCCCGATCCCCCAATCATCGAATATTTCACGGCATCCTAAAAGCAGTATTTTTCTTAGAGCATGTGGAAATCTCTCCAAATCGCGCTCTGCCACGTTCCAAAAGGTCATCCTTACCATAGTCTTTTGAATACTTCCTCAGCGGGTATCAGCCGGTGATCCTTCTCTCGTCTCTTGATCTCTTTCACAAATTCTTTTTTGAATACTCCTTCTTCCATCTCCAATCCGCGTTCGATAAGCTCCAATGCCTTCGCCGCTTGCGGCATGTCGTCTCTGAGCGAAATCTTTTTTAAGAAAACGGCAAGGTCTTTTGGAAGCGTGAGGTTGAGGCGTTTCTTGGAGGTAGGCATAGCAGGAAGGAGGGTGTAACACCAGTGTACCACGGGTGTATCTCTTGAGAAAGTGATCATGGAGGATTTCCTCATGGGAATGTTTGACAACTTCACTTAACAAATGTGCAATAGTAATTAGATTTGCCTCGTTGGCAGATCACGGTCTTTGGCATCACTGTGGGTTTTAGAAAGGAGCTCATATTGTACCCAGATGCTGCCCCGCGCATGTTCCCGATTTCTCAAACCGGAGGATGAATGATGAAAAAGTTCTCGATGTCTGTGTTGGGCATCATGGTGTTCGATGTGTTGTTGTTGTGCGGTTGCGGAGCTGACGTGAAAGCTCCGAGCAAGCCGCTGGGAATTGCCGCTGTACCTCAGTCAAAGGAGACTCAAACCGTGAAGAATCGACATTTTCGTTTCGCCGTCACAGATTGGTGTCAAAGGCTCTTCGGAGCCAAGCATGACACTGCCGGGCTTTGCGGTCTGGCGACTGCACTCGATGCTGATCTGGATCTTGTTGCCCATGATCAATGGTCACAAGTTCAGGCGACCAAAGTTCGGCTCAGTTGTGTCTTGCCGGACATGGGGGTTGAAGGACCCGAGAGCAAGCCCGTCGCACCGTTCGTGCCGGGATTCAACAATCCCGAAACGGCTGAGCGGACGTACGCTGCCATCGATACCGCTCTTGATCGAGCGGCTAAAGCTGGCATCAAGTACATTCTGGTCTTTACCGGGTTTGACACGAAGGAAGATCGGGCTATCCAATGTCAACGGATTGTCGAAGGATACACAGTGATCCGCGGAAGCGCTCAGGAAAGTCTGATCAAGAAAGCGGAGCGCCTCGGTATCACTTTCGTGATCGAAATGTTGAACACGGAAGGTGAAGAAGCGACGTGGAAAGGTCATCCCGGATACCTCGGCAATAACACTGCTGAGATCGTTGCAAACGTGATCCGACCGATTGGGAGCAAGAATTTTTTGCTTGTTTTTGACGTCTACCACGTTCGCATGATGGGGGAAGATCTCATCGAGATGATTGAGAAATACCACGACGTCATCGGTTACGTCCATGTTGCCGGGGTTGTGGTAC
>MFXW01000068.1:5221-6032 GCA_001787585.1 Candidatus Peribacteria bacterium RIFCSPHIGHO2_02_FULL_53_20 | reverse complement strand
TGCCTTGTTATCAGCAGCATATGTTTGCAGCAGCAATGCCCCCGGAGTGTCGTTGGTAAATTGCATGTCTGTCTGCGGCGGATAGACCGTTGCATCCGTCCCCTGCGGACCGTAGTAGCGCACTGCGAAGCTATGGTTGCGCCGTGCCTCAATCGGAAACCCATACTCCCACACACCACGATACGCAGTAGTGCTCACCTGGCAGAGCCCGCCTCCGAAGTCCGGAAGCGTGCGCTCACCAAGAATCACCAATTCTTTTTTATAGCCGGTTGCTCCGTTCACGGGACCGAGGACTTCGTTGAAGGAAAATACGGAATCTTTTGGAATGATGTGACCGTTAAACTTTGCCAACCCCACGGCGATGTTGTGCCTGCGCGCCATTGGGGAACCGCTGTAATCCGATTCACCAACGGTGACAACTTCGAAAATCCCCTGCTTCACCAGCTCTGGATCCTGCACGACTATCGACGGCTGCTTTTCCACAACAGGCAATGTGACATGGGCGATCCCGCGTTCCATGGCTGCCGCCACAAGCGCCGCGGCGGTGGGAATATCCACATGCCTTCCTGGAAGTCCCACTCCTTCAAATGTAACAGTTCCATTCAGATCGCGGCTGATGCGCACCGTTCCCGCAGGACGATCAAGCGCCGAGACGACTTTGGATTGAAGCGTCGCAGCGATGGCTGCCGTATCCCACTGCTGCACCGTCGTCCGCGTGACGCCGCGGGGAAGATCCGCTACATCGTCTCCATCTATGCGCATTGCCTGCGGAGCACGAAATGGCTTCCCTTCGTACCGCCATTCTTCATGC
>MFXW01000068.1:4595-5174 GCA_001787585.1 Candidatus Peribacteria bacterium RIFCSPHIGHO2_02_FULL_53_20 | reverse complement strand
AAGATGTGGTGCTGGTACCGAAGTATTAACTCAGCAGGTGCAGCACGAACTATTGGCGTAAAGATGAATCCCGAAGCGATGAGAAATATGGAACAGTGTGTTCGAGCATTTCGAACAAACGAACAAACGAAGCAACGAACAAACGTATTATGGTTTTTCATAGTGCGGCGAAGGATGTTCATCGAGAGCTTTGTTCACCAACCGATCCGCACGGTGATTGTCCTCTCGTGGCACATGCTTGAAGGCTATCGCCCCGAATGCTTTGCTGAGTTCCCGGATTTCCTGAAAAAGCGGCTGCAATGTCGCCATGCGCACCTGATACTCACCCGAAAGCTGCTTCACGATGAGTTCTGAATCCAGATGACATACGAGCCGGTTTGGGTGATACAGCCGTGCAATCTTGAGCCCTTCAATAAGTGCCCGGTACTCTGCGACATTATTGGTCTCTATGCCGATACGCTCATAATGTTCGCGGGTCACGGTACCGCTTACGGGATCCACAAGAACACACCCGATCGCCGCTTGACCGGGATTCCCCCGCGATCCCCCATCCGTAAAAAGATGCAGCGTGCCGCCAAT
>MFXW01000068.1:692-4582 GCA_001787585.1 Candidatus Peribacteria bacterium RIFCSPHIGHO2_02_FULL_53_20 | reverse complement strand
CCAATAGCCAATGGCGATCCATCCTCTGTCTTGGGGGAGTTTTGCAGCGCACGACTGATGACTTCTGCAACATACTGATTGCGTTCTCGGGCACGGGGAAACATCTGCTGCAATTGATGCTCGATGGCAGCAGGTAAACGAATCATAGTGCAGTGAGAAATTAGCAGGGAGCAGGGAGCAATGAAATACATTCTCGTTGCTCCTTGCTCACTCTACTTCTCTTTGTTGGAACAACCACACGTCTCAGACGAATCACAACAAGCATCCTCGGGAAGATCCAATTTGAATCTCTCTTCCCGGAAATCAATCGTCGCTCCGCCGATTCGACCGAGTGTGAGAAGCGAAGCGAAGACCCGGACGTCCGGTTCTTCGACATTGATAAATATCTTGTCACCCTCCTCCGGTCGATCACGGAATTCCATGCAAAATCCCCCATCCCCATCGACGATGACCGAAAGTCCTGCGGAATCACCCGGCAGTTTTCCTTCCTGCTCACCGATCTGCCGGATGGCTCTGGCGGCTTCCGCAGTAACGATGATCGTAGCCGGTCGTGCTGGCGCGGTATGTCGGGCTTCTTCGATGTCCTCCAGAAGCAGCTGGACATCTTCATCACCATACCCGTGCGCCTTACATCCTTCCTCAAGCGACTCCAATCCTCCAACGCTGCATCCACTGCAATGCAGCCCCCATGCAGCCATCACATCCGCTGCCTGCGGGACGAGCGTCACGATGTCAAGAACGCGCATGTCTTTGCCAATCATACGAGATGTCTCTATGACCATGAGAGTATGCATTTTCCATTTTCCATCCGAAATTTTCCATTACGAATCATGACTTTTCCTTTACAATGCGAGCATGTCCAGAGCTATTCGTATCCTCACCTGCATCCTCCTCCCCCTCTTCACGCTCATTTTAGGATGGCAATTGGGTATGGCCATGCAGGAACGCGAGCTCCAAGACATCCAAAAGAACCTGGAAGTCCTGTATGGAGGGCAGACGGCAAGCGGAACCGTCGTGCAGGATCCTGAAAAGGAAGTGAATCCCGCGCTCATGTGGGGCGTGTGGAGGCTGCTTTCAAAAAATTACATCGCTCCCGAGAAGATGAAGACCCAGGAAATGCTCTACGGAGCGGTGGGCGGACTCGTGGAAGCTGTCGGAGACCCATATACCGTCTTCATGACGCCGACCGAGAACCAGCAGTTTCATCAGTCCCTCCAAGGTCGCCTCGAGGGCATCGGCGCGGAACTCACTCTGAGAGACAAGCAAGTGGTGATCGTCGCACCACTCAAGGGCTCACCCGCTGCGGAAGCCGGTCTCGCACCGGAAGACATTATCGTCAAAGTCAATGATGAGGATGTCACAGGTAAGAGCCTGGTGCAGGTGGTGGAGCGCATTCGAGGACCGAAAGGAACATCTGTAACCCTAACGATTGATCGCCCGGGAGAAGAGGAATTTCTGACATTCACAATCGTGCGCAATGAAATCCGTGTTCCAAGTGTGGAGTACGAAGTAAAAAAAACGGCAACGGGCTCCGTTGGCTATATCGCCTTAAACCAGTTCGGCGACGATTCCGTCGAGGAAGTGCGTGACGCACTTCATGAACTCAGCAAGGAGGACCTCACAGGTCTTATCTTCGATGTACGCTTCAATGGAGGGGGGTATCTGGAAGGCGCTGTGGAGCTCGTCTCTTTTTTCCTCTCCGAGGGAAAAGTGGTGAGTGTCCAGCGCAGAACCGGCGAGCCGATCCATCACTATGTCACCGGGCGCCCCATCGCCTCTGATATTCCTGTTGTTGTACTCATCAATGAAGGCTCCGCTTCGGCTTCTGAAATCCTGGCTGGCGCTTTGCAGGACCACAAACGTGCGACCGTCATCGGCAAAAAAAGTTTCGGCAAGGGCACGGTGCAGGAGGTGTTTGATCTCCCCGGAGGAAGTAGTATCCGTATCACCACTGCAAAATGGCTCACACCGAATGGTAAAGACTTAGGTTCTGAAGGCGTGGTCCCGGATATCGCCGTCGAACGCACGCGGGAAGAGATCCAGAATAAAATTGATCCGCAGTTGGATGCAGCGATCGAGTGGCTGGTGGATGGGGAAGATGTGACGAAAAATTAATACTCAAACAGCTCCTCTTTCTTAAAGAATCTCTCCACTTCCATTTCCGCTGCTTCCGCCGAATCCGAAGCATGGGCAACGTTGATCATCTGATCCACTCCAAGCTCCGCGCGAATTGTCCCAGGTGCCGCCTTGCGACTGTCTGTCACACCGAGCATGTCACGGACTTTGGCGACAGCGTCGTCGGCCTCCAGAACCAGGGCAATGACCGGAAGCGATCCCATGAATTTCTCCACTTCAGGATAGAAGGGCTTAGTGGCGATGTGCGCGTAGTGTTCCTTGAGAACGGCAGGCGTCAGCCGGATCATCTTGCATCCACAAATGCGCAGTCCGGCGCATTCAAACCGGTCGATGACCTTGCCGCAGATACGCTTGTCTACGGCATCGGGCTTCAGAAGAATCAGGGTACGTTGCATGGGGCAAAGAAAAATTGTGCAAATACTCTTACAGAGAATAGGCGGTTGGGCAATCGTTTTCCGGCGAGGAAATCACATGAGAGAAAACCATGCGCTGGATATGATGAAAGCGGTACCGTAGGGGCACAGCACGCTGTGCCCTACTTGGCCGGATAGCCCTCAGACGGACGCTGCTTCTGCATTTCTTTGCGCGCCCAGTTCCCTACCTCATCAAAGCAGAGAGACCGCTGGCGCCCATGGGGCTTGAGCTGGCATTCGAGTCGAGCTTGCTGGAGATCATTCAGATAGGGACGACGCTCCGTGTTCACATTCTCCACGGGCTTGAACTGCCGGTATGTGCGGCGATCTTGGACCCCACGGCGGAATTCCTGCTTTCGCTCTTCCTGGAGACGCTGCCGTAGATGCCCTTGACCCAGATCCATCTCATCATAGAGGTCGTATGCCTTTCGTGGCGTGCGTTTGAGCCGAAGACTCTGCCACCATTTTTTCTTTTCACGCGATTCGCACCGGACGTTATCCTGCTCGGAAAACCGATGGCATGTCCGCTGGATCGTCTGCATCACATCCTCCGGCGGTTGGATATCACGCTCGGCGAAAGCAGGAGAAGTGCTCAGGAGAAAAACGGATCCGAGAAGGATGGCAAGGAGACGGCTGTTCATAGCGAAGAAAGTGTACACGAGATCCGTTATACGGATATACGAATTCCGTTGAACTTCTGGATGGAACCCCATCAGCCCTCTACCATACGGATTCATGGTCGAGCTTTTGCTTATTGTCACAGGATTTGTCGCCGTCTCGGGGGTTTTTGCCATGATCGACGCAGCCGTACTCAATGTGACTCCGGCGGAGGTGGAGGTGATGATCGCCAAAAAGAAATGGGGGGCAAAAGAACTGAAATCCCTCCTGCGGCATACCACCCGTGCCATCATCATCATCGTCATCTGCACGAACGTGACGAACATTCTTGGACCCATTCTCGCAGGTCAGAAGGCCGTCGCGCTCTTTGGCAGCAATGCGATCGGCACCATGACCGCGTTCCTCACATTCGCCACGATCATCTTCTCGGAGATCATTCCGAAGTCCTTCGGCGCACATAACGCACCGCGCATCAGCCGCAGAATCGCTCCGTTTTTGCTTCTGCTCATCACTGTCTTCTATCCATTGGTCTTTGTTTTGGAAAGAATCGTGCGCCTGTTTAAATCTGGAAAGCGAAAGGTGGGAACGGAGGAGCAGATCCGCGCGCTCGCCAACATCGGCGGAGGAGCAGGTCACATCGATGCAGACGAACAGGAATTCATTCACCGCGCGTTCGTGCTCAATGACCGCAAGGTTCGGGAAATCATGATCGGAAGCGAAAAA
>MFXW01000068.1:0-649 GCA_001787585.1 Candidatus Peribacteria bacterium RIFCSPHIGHO2_02_FULL_53_20 | reverse complement strand
AATGGCATGCATCAAAGCGGATACGACCATCGAGCAGGCAGCCAAAACCGTCTTCCATCACCATTTTTCCCGCTACCCGGTGATTGGTACCTCTTTCAATGACATTCGGGGATACATCTTAAGCAGGGATATCCTTTCCGCGACTGCTGACGGGAAAGGAGGCGCGCCGATCACGCCTCTTGTGCGCGAAATCCTGACGGTAGAAGCGGATCTCCCGTGCGACAGTCTGCTCAACATCCTCCGGAACAATGCCGCACAGCTGGCTATGGTGCGCGATGATGGCGAGATCGCCGGGCTCGTGACATTGGAAGATGTGCTCGAGCAGCTTGTGGGAAAAATCAAGGATGAAGGTGATTTGGTTCCGTCGTAGAGACGTGCGAATCGCACGTCTCTGCATGAATCATCCCAGCAGACTCTGTAGCCTCGCTTCATTCTCTTCACTACCAATCACCACCAACCGCATTTCCTCTGGCTTCAACAGCCTCTTTGCTAATGCATTCACCTGTTCCTCGGTGATGCGGTCGATCTCCTGAAAATACTCTCCGATCGAGCGGACTTTGGGATACAGCAGCTGCTGCTTGCCATAGAAATGCGCAAGCTCTTCGCTATCTTCGAGACTCAGGGTGATCTTTCCTTTGAGGAACTCCTT
>MFXW01000067.1 GCA_001787585.1 Candidatus Peribacteria bacterium RIFCSPHIGHO2_02_FULL_53_20 | reverse complement strand
GCCAGTCGAAGGTAAGACCCAGTGCTGCCGCTGGAACGAGTACGTCAAGCCACTGGAGAAAAGTCGCCCGATGCGTCCTCGAGATCCACCAAAGCACCATGCCGATCCCGATACATCCGCCGAGATAACTCCATCCCCCGTCCCACACAATGAACATGCGAATGGGATCTTTCATGTACACACGGTAATCGGCGAGCATCGCAAAGAGCCGCCCGCCGCCGAGGAAGGCAATGAGATAGTGGAGCGCGTGTTCGCGGAAATGCTGGATGGAAAGGTGCGCACTTACGGCAAGACGCAGAAAGAACTCCAGGGAGAGCCAGATTCCGAGGAGAAGGAAGACGACGCGCGTCCATATGAGGAAGGGGCCGATTTGGAAGGCTTCGAACATGGAGACAGTATAAAAATATGATTAAAGTTTGCCTTCATCCAAAGCACCCTCGGGTGGTTCAATGCCCAAGAATTCTCTATAAATCCTGTCCTTATATTCCTTTCCAATTTCATTGATAGCGGTAATAAAAGCTTTATACGTTCCAAGTCCACCAATTCTCTCCCAAAATTCATCACCAATCAAAACAACTTTATCATTTTTCATGTCAAACCACCTCGCAGGAAAGCTCCAAGAATAGTCCTGTCTTGTACCATAAGGATTGTAGGGCAAAGCGTAATAAGCGGCATCGATTTGACAAGGCTCCATGCTATAAAGCTTAAATATTTTTTCTTTACTCACCTTCGTTTGATCACTATTGGGTAAGGGGGCCTTTATTTCAAATGCATATTTCTTCCTATTTTTTCTATTTTCTGCATACACATCACACCGAACAGTGACAGGGACAATTTTTTTGCTTTTTCCCGCAAGGATATATTTAATTTCATTTTCCCAATCTGGCTTGATTCTTTTCCTACCTTTTTCTGCATGTTCTAATCTACTTAATATCTCTTGTATCCTTCTCAATCTTTCCGAATTAATTTTACCAATGATATTGTGACCCTTTAGTCCTAAACCCAGACCTTTATTGGCGGCGACAATCGCAAGTTTTTCCCACACATCTCCAAATGGGGTCACAAATCTTCTTTCAAAATGAGATCCTTTGAATATTTCATCTGGCACTAATGCTGAATAGAGGGGTTTCTTTGACATATGATCCTCTTTTATAAAAGGATCTTCCACCAAAACCTTTCGCATTACTCTGTCCATCATCAGCTTTATGACAGATTGGATAGCCTGTTTCATTTCCTGTTCTTTCGTCATATTTTTTGCCAAAGAAGTATACTTTCATAAAAAGCACCGCTTCGCATTCCTGTACGTCGATTTACATGCCTTTCCACTCTTCCTATGGTTTTAAAACCAACTGCACTTGGCTTATATAAATCATATCTATCATTCACAACAATCGCCATTATTCCATTGGGAGACATGAAATCTCTTGTATGGAGAAAAACTTGATTGATGCCCTCGATATATTTTTCTTTAGCGAGGAATGATTGTCCTTTTTTGGCAGGGCCAATCTCTTTTATTTCATTGTTACTGAGCTGAAGCAATTCATACGCATATCTATGCTGTTCATGATAGTCGATCAATCCCACGTAAGGAGGCGATGTGAAAACCATATCGATTCCCTTGGGCAGATCGACACTTCTTGAATCGTCATGCAAGACATGTACGTGCGAATTCGTTCTGATTTTTTGGAATTCTTTCACTCTATTAAGGGTATCAATGGAGTAACGATTCAAAAACTTATATGCCTCTTGAACTGGTACACACGTGCGATTGTGTTTATAGCAAAAATAGGAATTTCTCTGTGGTTCCTTTGGAAAATCTAAATCGAAATGGCTCACAAGCCTTGCTGACCTTGCTGATCTGGAAAGAATAATCTTCATAAGATCCTGATAATGGTAATCGGGTATCATTTTTTGGTAACAAAGCAACTCACTAAGTGCTTGATTTGCAAACCATTTTTTTAGATATACGTTAGAGGTTGAGAGGATTTTTTTCACACCAGAATCATTACGAAATTTGTCATTGTATTTCTTTAATCTGCTCAGGATATCGTATGTATCACTCTCAAAAGTATCTACAGAATATTGTGCGGTCTTCGCTTTCGTAAGCATCACATTAAAAGCAGAAATATCGACACCGATTGATTCAATCCCCAGGACGTTCGCTTCTACTAATGTCGTTCCAGACCCACAAAAAGGATCGTATACAAGTTTAGGTTGAAATTTACGTAAGAATATCTCCACCAGCTGTGGAATAAATTTTCCTAGGTAGGGATGCAGACGATGCATATGTTTTGTTCTCATCGATTCAGGTAAGTCTCGTTCTTTCCAATTGAGATTAAGAACCTGCAAGTCTGTTGTCGTATTAATGCTCATAAAATCCGTTAAAGGCTTTTGTTTATACTGTTGGGCCACTCTCTGAGCAATAGTATTGTCGTACATCAATAAAATGCGAATGTATTAAAATCCAGGATACATCTTCGTCTGAAATTAATCCTATAAGTTTGTCACGCATTAGACAATAATGCCTTCGACGATTCAGGCGCAGCGACTGCTACTTTTTGGCTTGTGGAAAAGCATTGGAGAGGTTCCATGTCTCAATAGAACAAAATCCTTATTGTACCTTCACACCACAGATCCCGAACATCTAGCCAGTGAATGGTTCTCAAATTCCATATTCCTTTATGACGTATGACAATTATCCTATACTCGCTTCCAATTTTCTCTGTCCAATATCCTCCAGACACTTCTCCATAAACTCCTTCATCGTCACCACCACCTGCTTCTTCGTCTTTACATTTCGCACCGCAACGGAGGCGGCTTCCATTTCCTTGTCGCCAACAACGAGCAAATACGGAATCCTTCTGGTCTCCCCTTCTCGGATGCGTTTGCCGAGCGAATCGGTGTGCGGAAGAGTCACAAAGCGCATGCCTTCCTTCTTCAGCGTCGCGGCAATTTCGGATGCGTACCCTTCATGCGTCTCTGCAACAGGAATCAATGCCACTTGGATCGGCGCGAGCCACAGGGGGAAGTGCCCTTTGAAATGTTCGATGAGTACACCGATGAACCGCTCGAAGGATCCGAAGATCGCTCTATGCATCATGATCGGACGTTTCTGCGTCCCGTCGCTGTCCGTGTAATGGATATCAAAGCGCTCCGGCATATTGTAGTCGACTTGAGGGATCGTACCGAGCTGCCACTCGCGGCCAAAGACATCTTTCACAATGAGATCGATCTTGGGACCGTAAAAGGCCGCCTCCCCTACTCCATCGATGAACGGAAGTTTTAGTTTCTCAAGCACTTTCTTGAGCGCGGCCTCCGCTTTGTCCCAATTTTCAGGCGTGCCGATGTACTTCTCCATATTCTGTGGATCTCTGCGGCTCAGGCGAAGAACGAAATCGTTGAATCCGAGTGTCCGGTAGATTGTGAAGGCGAGATCCAGGATGCCTTCGATCTCTTCTTCCATTTGCTCGGGGCGCATGAAGAGGTGCGCGTCGTCTTGGGTAAAACCACGGACGCGTGTGAGACCACCGACTTGTCCACTTTTTTCGTAGCGGTAGACCGTGCCAAATTCTGCGAGTCTCAATGGCAGATCGCGGTAACTGCGCGCGTCACTCTTGTAAATTTCCACGTGATGCGGGCAATTCATGGGCTTGAGCACGTATTCCGCGTCATCCGCCTGCATCAGTGGAAAAATACTGTCCTTAAAATGGCTCAGGTGCCCGGATTTCTTGTAGAGATCGGCTCTGCCGATATGCGGCGTGTAGGCGAAGCTGTAGCCGCGCCTTTTCAATTCCTCGCGGATCCATCCCTCGAGCTCTTGGCGAATGAGCGCGCCATTCGGAGCAAGCATCGGAAGACCCGGTCCCACGACTTCCGAAATAACAAAGATCCCCATGTCTTTCCCAAGTCTGCGGTGATCGACCTTCGCGGCTTCCTCGAGCATCTTGCTGTGCGCATCGAGCTCGGCTTTCGAGGGAAATGCCGCGAGATAGATCCGCGTAAGCTGCTCGCGCTTTTCATCGCCACGCCAATACGCGCCGGCTATCGACATTATTTTAAATCCATCAACCGGAATCTCGCCAAAATTCTCCACGTGCCCTCCGCGGCAGAGATCGACGAAGACTTCCTCCCCCTTCGGACCAAGGTTTGCGTAATGCGTCACGGTCTCCACGCCATCGTTCTTCGCGAGATCCTCGATCAATTCGACTTTGAAACGCTGCTTTTTCGTCTTCCAATATTTCTTGGCATCCGCCACGTTCAAGGTATCGCAGCGGAAGGTCTGCTTTTGATGGATGATCTTCTTCATCTCTTTTTCGATCTTGCCAAAATCTTCCTCGGAGATGGCTTCAGAGAAGAGAAAGTCGTAGTAGCACCCCG
Organism: Candidatus Peribacteria bacterium RIFCSPHIGHO2_02_FULL_53_20; assembly: GCA_001787585.1. GTDB lineage: Bacteria > Patescibacteriota > Gracilibacteria > Peribacterales > Peribacteraceae > 2-12-FULL-55-11. Next base: position 2,796 of record MFXW01000067.1, on the reverse strand, counting down.
TTTCAATCGGCGGACCGATCGTGATCAAGGTATCCGGCCAGAGCTTGAGGACGGCCTGCGCAAGAACGTGTGCGAGCGAGTGGCGCAGTTTGTAGAGATCGTCGACGATGGGGGCGGCATTCATCGGAAGGAGGATAGCAGGAAACGGTGGCGTCACTCCACCAAACTCAACTCCTGCTCCAGCGCCCGGACTTCTCTAAGCATCTGCGGATCATCCTGCAACACTCTTTCAATCTTCCGTACCGCACTCATGACCGTCGTATGATCGCGGTTGCCGAACATCTCCCCAATATGCACGTAGCTGACACCCATACGATTGCGACCGATGTACATAGCGATTTGGCGAGGAAGGAGAATTTCGCGGACACGTGATGCACCGACGATTTCATTCACGGAAACGGAATAATATTTGCTGACAGCCTCCATCACTTCCTGAAAGGTCGGGCGGCGCTTCTGGGGCGTCTGGAAACCCACGTTCTGGTCCTTCGAGTTCTCATCTTTGTTGAGCTTATGCATGATCTCCGCAATGGACCGCACCGTGGGCATCCGCTGCTCCAGCTCGTAGAGTGCGACCGCCTGCATGAGAATACCTTCAAGCTCGCGAACATTTTTCTTCGCATGCTCGGCAATGAACTGCAGCACAGTCATATCGATGAAAATCTCATACTCGCGAACTTTCTCGATGAGGATTGCTAGCCTGGTCTCGTAGTCCGGCGTCGAAATATCGGCAATCATGCCGCGTTCAAACCGCGACGTGAGGCGGTCTTCGAGATCGAGTTCGCTCGGAGGGCGATCCGCAGAGATGATGACCTGCTTGCGGTCTTCATAGAGCGCGTTGAATGTGTGAAAGAATTCTTCCTGTGTGCGCTCCTTATTTGCCAGGAATTGCACGTCGTCGATGATGAGCACATCGACCATGCGGTAGCGGCGACGGAACTGTTCCATCTTCTTCTGACCGATCGCTTCGACGACCTGGTTCGTAAAATCCTCGGAGGTTGTGTAGACAACGGCTGTCCGCGGCATCTGCCGGAGAATCGCGTTGCCGGTCGCTTGCAGAAGATGCGTTTTTCCAAGCCCCACGCCGCCGTAGAGGAAGAGCGGATTGTATTTGCCGCCAGGTTCGCGGGCGACCGCCTGGCAGGCAGCCTGCGCGAGACGATTTCCGGATCCCACGATGAAATTCTCGAGCATGTAGTTGGGATTGAGGATCTTGCTGACGATGCCCTCCGCCATCCGCACCTCGGAGCGTCCGGGGACTTTTCGCTTTTTGACCTCTGGAAACCGTTCGAGGATATCCGGAGAGCGATCACGGTTGTCCTTCAGCCCCACGTCGACCGTGTACACAATCTGCGTAACAGTGGAATCCAGCGCCTGCGCCGCCTCCAGCGTCATATCGCGGTAGTGCTCCATGTGCCAGTGTAGTGTCATCGGGAGCGGCAATCCCACGACCAACTTTCCCTCCTCTTTTCCGAGAAGTGCGGTGTCTTTAAACCACGTGATGAACTGGCTGCGGGCAATTTTGGGCGCAAGCTGATCCAAAATCTGGAGCCAGAGATCCGTGAGCCCGCGTTCGGGGAGAACGGCGACGGGAACGGGTGCGGGAGCCAAAGTGGGAGCAGCGACAGGATTCATTGTAAGGAAGAACCAAGGGCACAAGGGCACAAGGGCACAAGGGCACATTGCGCCCTTGCGCCCCCTGTCCTGAGCTTTGTCGAAGGGTTGGGATTTGCGCCCTTCGCCGTTACAGAATTAAAAAAGATTAACAATGTCATGATAGGTAATGAGTCCAATAAGCAAAATCAGGAACCCAAACCCCACGGCGTTCGTGGTCACTTCAAAACGCCGGTTCACCGGGCGACGCGTGATGACTTCCACGAAGACAAAAAGCAATCGTCCGCCGTCGAGTGCAGGGAACGGCAGAATATTGAGCGCGGCAAGCGATAGACTCAGAAGCGCGACGAGACGGAGGTAGGTCATGAATCCCTCCTGCACCGAAGCATGCGTGAGCTGTGCGATGCCGACGATGCCGGTAATGCCTTCCGGTACTTTCCCTGTTGTAAAAAGCGACATGCCGAGCTTGCCGATCCCAAGAACCGTTTGCTGCATCATCACCCAGGATTCCCGAAGTGCGAGGCCGATCGCTCCGAAGATGCCGCGCGGCGGCGCCGAAAGCTCGATGGGGTAGGACGTCACAACGACGCCGCTTTTTCCGTCCTTCAATGCAATCTCTATCGTCTGCTCCTCGAGAAATCCTTCGCCGGTTTTCAGAAGATATTTTGCCGTGGTTTTCCCCTCCTGCATCTTGGCCACCTCTGCAGGATACGTGACCTCTTTGCCGTCAATTTCTGCGAGAATGCTGCGGACAGGAACGCCAGCAGATGCTGCATTACCCCCTTCAACAACTGCTTCAATGAGCACGCCAAGTTTCAGATGAATATCACCACGCGCAGCTGCGGCTTCCATGTCCTCAAGACTCACATAGGTCGGCACCCACTGACCCGCAGTGAAGCCGATCGTCAGGAGAACGATCGCGAGGATGAAGTTCATGAAGACTCCCGCAACGAGAATGACCACGCGTGCGGGGACCGAAGCCGCGGCGAAACTCCCCTTGCTCCTGCGCTCTTTTTCATCCATTGCATTCTCTCCTTTCAAGCGCACGAAACCTCCGAAGGGAATCCAGTTGAGGGAGAACTGTGTCTTTCCCTGGGAAAAGAGCATCCGCGCGCGCGGCGGAAGCCCGAATCCGAATTCCTCCACCTCCACGCCTGCCTTTCTGGCCGCAGCAAAGTGACCGAA
>MFXW01000066.1 GCA_001787585.1 Candidatus Peribacteria bacterium RIFCSPHIGHO2_02_FULL_53_20 | reverse complement strand
TGGTTGGTTAACTCTTTCTGGAGTGCCTGAGCGATATCCGGTGCAACGTCGCTTGCTGCAAGCGTAGTCAGAATATTTTTCTCAACAGATTCTCTTGTATCTGCAATGATCTTACCGGCTTCATTGACGGCTTGAGTGACATTTATGAAAACGGTCTGCGGCAGTTGTGCCAATGCGGCATTGAGACGCTGCGTATGCGTGCCAACTTCCTCGGCAAGTTTTGCTTGGACCTTATCCAGACCGTGCTTTGCGAGGGCTCCAGGAATATTTTTTACATACTCTTCGGATGCTTTGTCTGCTTTGTCGCAGAGTGTGGTGATCGCCTGAATGGTTTCTGGAATCGGCATAGGAGGAGCATCCTCCCTCCGTACCGGTATTTTGTCAAATTGCCCGTTTTAAGGGTAGGCTGTGCCCATGGACGATTCCGCGCACATTGGCAGCATCGCCATTCTCGACCCAACTTCGTCCGCTGCGGCGGACTTCGCTGGGTCTCTATGCCATTTCCCATCATCCAAATATGGTGCATAGCGGTTCCATCGCCGTCCTCGACTTCGGAGGTCAATACGCTCATCTGATAGGCAGCCGCATCCGGCGCTTTGGATATCCCTCCTACATCCATCCATGCGATATTGATCCGAAGGAATTAAAGGGAGTCGCTGGCATCATTCTCTCCGGCGGTCCGCAGAGTGTGTATGAGCAGGGGAGTCCGCAGGCTGACCCCGGGATGTTTGATCTCGGCATTCCGGTACTCGGACTCTGTTACGGACACCAGTGGATGGCGCACGCGCTGGGGGGAAAGGTCTCAACCGCCCGAATCAAGGAGTATGGAAAAACAGTCGTTAGCAAAATTGAAAATGGAAAATTGAAAATTGAAAATAATGTATTCGAAGGATTTCCGGAGAAGTGGACTGTGTGGATGTCACACGGAGATGAAGTGGTGGAGTTGCCGCCGGGGTTTGTGCGACTTGCGAGCACGAAAGATTGTACAAATGCGGCGATGATGGATCCGGAGAGGAAGATCTTCGGTATCCAATGGCACAACGAAGTGACGCACACGGAACATGGGATGGAAGTACTCAAGCGATTTGCCGAGCTGTGCAAACCCGCGCAATGGTCGATTAAAAGTTATGCGGAGCATGTCGGTGCGCAGATCAAAAAAGAGGTCGGCGATTGTAAGGTGTTTATGCTGGTTTCTGGTGGCGTAGATTCCACGGTCGCCTTCACCTTATTGAATACTGTATTAGGAGCGGATCGAGTTCAGGGATTGCTGGTGGATACCGGACTTATGCGCAAAGGAGAAGTAGCGATGATCAAAAAAGCATTTGCAAAATTGAAGATCAATAATTTGCATGTCGAAGATGCATCCGAAGAATTTTTCCGGAATTTGGATGGTGTATGTGATCCAGAAGAGAAACGTCGTGTTATTGGAAATACATTTTTGGAGGTACAGAAGAGAGTGTTTGAAAGGATGGGACTGGCGAAAGAACCGAACACACAAGAACCAAAGAAAGGTTCAAATACCCAAGATCAAAAGTCCCAATGGCTTCTGGGGCAGGGAACGATTTATCCGGATACCATTGAAACAGGAGGGACGAAGCATGCTGACAAGATCAAAACGCATCATAATAGAGTTGAAGCCGTGCAGAAAATGATCGCACAAGGACTCGTGATCGAACCGCTCAAAGAATTATACAAAGATGAAGTGCGGATTCTCGGAGAGGAACTGGGGTTGCCGCACGAGTTGGTGTGGAGGCATCCGTTTCCGGGGCCAGGGTTGGGTGTGCGTATTCTTTGTGCTAAAAGCAAAAATCAATTGAAAATTGAAAATGGAAAATTGAAAATGAATTTTTCGTTCACAGTGTTGCCAGTCCAATCCGTTGGGGTTCAGGGTGATGGAAGAACGTACAGGCACGCGATTGCAGTCTTCAGTGATCAACCAACAAAGATTACCGAAGAGCTTGTCGAGCTTGCGACGCGGGTTCCGAATAGCAACAAGGAAATCAATCGTGTGCTTCTTTGCACGTCGCAATCAGAGCGCATGGAATTTTCCGTGACGCCGGGGGCGATTACGCGGGAGCGGGCAGATTTGCTTCGAGAAGCAGATGACATCGTGCTGCAGGAAATGCGGGCGGCGGGATTGTACGAAAAGATTTGGCAGTTTCCTGTTGTTTTGTTGCCAGTTGGCCAGCCGCATGCCTACAGGCGTGCGGCGTCCGGACAATCCATTGTGTTGCGACCGATTGCTTCCACGGATGCGATGACGGCGAACGCGTTTGTGCTGCCGCCAAAAGTGATCAAAAATATAACAGATCGGATCCTGCGATTACCGGGGATTGATGCGGTATTTTATGATCTGACGAATAAGCCGCCGGCGACGATTGAGTGGGAGTGATGCGATGCTGCTTATTAAAAACTTTCTTTTGTCTTGCCAAAAGAAAGTTTTACAAAGAAAAGCGTGTCGCCTGGTGAACAATTCCTGCGCTTCAACCGCTCACATGGCGGAAAAGCGCGAACTCCTCGCTCGCTGAGGCTCGCTCGTCAGACAGCGCGCTTTTGCTCGCCCTGCTTCGCGGAGAAGCGCGACGGAATTGTTCAATGGCGACGGAGATGTTTCAATATCACATTGGAGCCTTTATTCTTCAATCTTTCACTGGATTTATTGGAATAAAACACGTAGGATCGTCTCCACTATGGTTTCGACCCAGGCGCTCTCCACGGAAGAAATCCGGCAGCTTGTATCCGAAGCCCAAAGCGGGGACACGGGGTCTTTCAGCAGAATCTATGATTTCTATTTTCCGCAGGTGTACCGCTACTGCGCATTTCGCGCTCCATCGGAAGTCGCCGAGGATTTGGTCGCGGAAGTGTTCGTGAAAACGTGGGAGAAGTTGCACACGTACAAAGTGCAGAAAGATGTGCCTTTTGGAGCGTGGCTTTTCCGCATTGCGCGTTACACGGTGATTGATGCGTACCGCACGAGTCGCACATGGGAAGATCTCGATGAATCTCTGGTGGATCCCGATACGCTGAATTCTGCAGATGGTTTGTTCCGTCAAAAAGAAGTTGTCCGGATTGTGCGCAAAGCACTGAATGCACTGCCTCGCCGGTACCGGGATGTTCTGGTTCTGCACTACATCGCAGGATTGCCGAGTGATGAAGTGGCTCGTGTCTTGCGCCTGACACAGGGGGCTTCCAGAATCCTCAAATTTCGGGCGCTCAAAAAACTTGAACAAGAATTGCCCTTAGAATACCGCGAAGGGCGTAACGGGGCTGCGATCCCATCGTTCTCCTCTATGCCATGATGCTTGTTCATCGCCTTCAGCGGCTTGCCTGTGACATCACTCCTTCGACGGATGCCAAAAGCCGTATATTTTCGCGTATAACGCAGAGAATTGGTACTCCGGAGGCTCTCCGGATGGCTGCGCGAGAGATGACACCCGCTCCGGATCTCCAGGATCGCGTGTGGGAGAGGGTGGCGAGAGTGGTGACCCGGTCTCCGGTTGCCTTCTTCGATCGTGTGCGCACTGCGCTTCTACCTCCGGTGGAGATGTCCCGGGATATTTGGCAGTCCTTTATCCTTCCCCGTCTTCAACCTCAGCATATTGCTGTCCGATCGTATCGCGGGATTGCCTGGGCAACCGCAGTCGCGATGCTCATCGTCACTGTGCGTATCAGCCCCGCGCTCTTTTTTGCTCCTCCCACGAGAGCCGAAAGTGCCGTGACGCTGTTGCCGACGCGCGGAGAGGTGATGGTTTCCGTTGGCGGTCTCTGGCAGCCAGTGAGCGTGGAGATTGCGCTCGCACCCGGCATGCGATTGAAGACTCTCGACAGCGAAGCGAGCATTCTGTTCCGTAACAATGGAGTCCTCCGTATGGACCGCGACACGGTCATCACACTCAATGATCTCACGCAGCGAATGGAACCAGCACCGGAAATTCTGCCCACGTTCATGGTCGAAGAGGGCCGCGTATGGGTACAAGCTTTCATTCCAGAAACTCTGCGGGGCATAACGGTCGCTCTCGCGGAAGGACACGTGACCGTGAATGAGGGAAGTGTGTCTATTACGCGTGGCGATCTTCTCACCGTCGAAGTCTATAACCGCTCCGCGGTGCTTCTTCGGGAAGCCCGCGAAACGCGACTTGTGGCCGGAGACCGCATACAGCTCTGGGCGGGAAGCGTTCCGCTCATCCGCCACATCGCTCCGGTTGCGTACGAAGATGGATGGGTGAGCCAAAATATCGATCGCGATGCCGTGCATCGCAGGGATATCGCAGAGTTGCAACAGGAGCGGCGCGTCGCCCGCGCCGGCATTCTTCCAACGTCCAAGCTCTACGCAATGAAGCGCGCGGCGGAGGCCGTCGACGTCGCTCTCACCTTCGACGGGCGCACGCGCGTCGAAAAGCAGATTGCCTATGCCGGTGTGCGTCTCGATGAGGCAGCCGCTCTGATTGAGGAAGGGGAGGTAGAGGCGGTTGCCGCGCCTCTCGAGGAATACCGCAGGACGCTCGTCGCACTTGCGGGATCCTCCACCGACCAGAGCGAAGCGGAATTCCTGCTCAAGCAGGCCGTGGCCGAAGATTCGGCGGAGACTGCAGCCGCATCCATGGGCGACGAGGGCTATCTCCTGAAAAAGACCGTTCTGGAAGCCTTAGGTTCCCTGCCCGGTGAGGATGCGACGCAGGCGGAAGCATCACTTCTCGTCGATGGCCTCTCCACGCTCGCGCAGGCAGCCGAGGCGGGGGATAGCGTCCAGGTCACCGATGCATGGGGCGCCTTGCAGCCGTATCTGACGGCATTGGAACAACATCCCGATCTTGCCGGCACAGAGGAGGCCAAGGTTCTTCTTGAGCGTTTCGCTCGTGCCGTAGAAGGACAGGAGGATCTCGATCCGGCGCTGCTCCATGCGGCGATAGAATTTCTGCCCGAGGAGGAACCAGTGGTCGCAGTCGCACACCTTTCTGATGAGCAGGTGCTAGCGTTTGCTCAGGGTATCAAAGACAACATCTTCACGCAGTACCGCATGCCGAAGTCCAGAAGCAATGTGCTTCTTGCCGAGCTCAAGAAACTTCAGGGAGGCACCGACGAAGGTCGCATCCTCCGCGCGCTCTATCATGCAATGCCGGAGGACACGGAACTACGAGTTCCGGTTCGCCGAGCGATCACACAACTGAAGTGGTCGGTCGTTGCGGGAGGAGAAGGGGATTCGTTGTAACGGCAGCCGTCTCGGCTGCCAGGCAGGCGGTACGCCTGCCGTTACCGGATCTGCATCACGTTGCTGCAGCTTCCCGGCTGGTCTTGCATGCAGAGGTGGATCCACTGGGTGGGACCGAGGAGGGGTTGCATTCCCATGACGGGGATCTGGACATTTCCATGATCCACGGCATCGCAGGAGACTCCATCATGCTGGAACGTCACTTGCTGGCTGTCACCGGCACCATTCCACCGGACGAGGTCACCGCATCCTGCGGTTTTCGAGTAGGTGATTGAGAGCATCGAGTTGCGGACGATGGAAGCAAAGTGGATGGTGATGAGTGCACCGGCAGCGGAATGGGACACCGCAGGATTCTTCCCCGTGATCGCGATAGGCTCCGTGCATTGCAGCGTGCTATTGGCGCAGAGTTTGGCGAGTTGTCCTTCCGCCAATGCGGGATGGACGGACGTGAGCAGCAGGCGTGCGGACACCTCACCCGTAGCCGTGGAGCAGGGGATGCCGCCGATGACCGTGACCCGTTGGAATTTCTGGTTTGCCGCTCCCGTCACCCAGAGCGATACGCACCCGGAGTTGGGAAGACTGTAGGAGAGTTCCAAATGCTGCGGAGACAATTGCGCACTGCGGAGGAGGATTTCCGTGGTGCCATTGCGCGCCGTGCCGGTGTGTGGCGCATCTGCGGTTGCGGTCCGGATATTTGCGCGCATAGATTTCCATTCCTTGCGGGCACGCACGGCCGTTCCAAACTCCCGCACGTTATGGAGCGTGCTGCGTTCGGTGGTTTTCTGATCACTGGATACTCGTCCTAGTAGCGAGGAAGTCTGCGCGCCGGAGCCGTAGAGACTCATCGCAAGCAGGAGCGTGCCGCCACCGACGATGAAACGCGATGACCTGCGGAAACGGGAGAAGAGACGCATAGTGGGATGTGGGTATGTACTATCATTATATAATAAAAGATAAGAAATATCAACAATAGTTGACGCTCTGCGCTCTTCCCTGCAGACTGCCGCGGCTATGGGGCTTTTGACCATTACCGAGCTAAAACCGGGTCGTGCGGTCGTTCTCGACGGTGAGCCCTTTATCGTCGTTTCCTCGCAATTCGGCCGTAAAAGCCAGTCCAAGGCAAACATGCAATGCAAGCTGCGGAATCTGAAGACGGGGGCGGTCGTTGCACGGAACTTCCAGGGCAGTGAAACTGTGGAACCTGCCGATGTCGGGTACCGACGTGTGCAATATTTATATAAAGACGCCACGGGGTACGGCTTCATGGACCTCAATACGTACGATCAGTTTTCCCTCTCCGAAGAGATCGTGGGAGAAGCTGGAAAGTATTTAGTGGAAGGCGGAGAAGTCGATGCTTTGGTGTTTGATGAACAACCGATAGCAATCGAGCTTAAATCCACTGTTGAATTGAAAGTGAAAGAGACCTCCCCGGGGGTGCGTGGTGATACGGCGACGGGCGGCAATAAGGCGGCAGTTCTGGAAAGCGGATTACAGGTGAACGTGCCGCTGTTTATTAATGAAGGAGACAGGATCAAGATTAATACGGAGACGGGACAATATATGTCGCGGGCGGAGTAAAAAAATTGAGAATTGAGAATTGAGAATTTAATTCTCAATTCTCAATTCTCAATTTGTTTTCTTAACAAAGAATTCACCTTCCCCGGATTCGCCTGCCCTTTGCTCTCTTTCATCACCCATCCGACAATCGTACCTAAAGCAGCAACTTTTCCCGCTTTCCAAGACTCGATGGCTTTGGGATTTGCTGCAATCGCTTTCTTCACTAATTCTTCAATCGAGGAGTCATCGCTGATTTGTTGCATGCCCTCCGCAGCGATGATTTCCTTTGCTGATCTCCCCGTTGCGACCATTTTTTCCATGACGTCTTTTCCTGCATTTCCTGAAATCGTTCCTGTTGCAATGGCTTCCACAAGCTCAAGCATTGATTCCGCCGATGGGCCTTCAGGTACAGTTTTATTTGCGGCATTTAAAAATCCGAGGAGCTGTGTGAGGACGACGCTGAGTGCTCGCTTCCCGTCCTTCGTTTTATTGTAGACAGCATCGAAGACGGTGCGAAGCGCCGCATCGTCGATTACTTGCATTGCTTGCTTCGAGTCGAGTCCGAGCTTCAGATAACGATCGCGCAGCGCTTTCGGAAGCTCGGGAAGTTTTTTGCGGATTGCTTCCAGTTCTTTCGCATCAAACTGCAGTGGCGGGATATCCGGTTCTGGGAAATAGCGGTAGTCATCGGCAGTTTCTTTGTCGCGGAGCATGCGCGTCTTTTCCTCATCATCAAGCCAACCTACCGTGATTGCCCCTTTCATTGGACCGCCTTCTTTCTCCCATAATCTTCGCAATCTTTGCTCTTCGTACTGCAGTGCCTTTTCCAGAGATTTAAATGAGTTTAAGTTCTTGATCTCACTTCTCGCATTCAATTTCTCCGTAGCTTTTTCTCGCAGGGAGATCGATGCATCAAAACGCATCATACCTTTGAACATGTCGGCTTCGGAGGCGTCGACCGCAATCAGGATTCTCCGGAGTTCCTGTGTGAACGCGACTGCCTCTTCCGCAGACCGGAGGTCCGGCTCGGTGACGATTTCCATGAGAGGCGTCCCGGCGCGGTTGTAATCACACAGCGTTTTCTTGCCGCGGTGTGTGAGCTTGCCCGCATCATTTTCCATGTGCAATCGTGTGATGTGGCAGATACGTTGCTCGGTGACGGTTCCCGTGTGATCGCGCAGTTCATATGCCACACTTCCCGCTTTCGAAAGCGGAAAATCGTACTGGGAGATCTGGTACCCCGCAGGAAGATCAGGATAGAAATAGTGCTTGCGGTCGAAGTGACAGTCCGGGGCGACGGTGCAGCCGATGGCCAGAGACGCTTTCACCGCTTTTGCGACGGCCCCGGCATTCGGTACAGGCAAGGTTCCTGGGTGCCCCATGCAGACCGGACAGACCGTGGTATTGGGCGCCTTATTCCACGCATCATTGTCGCATCCGCAGAACATCTTCGTTTTCGTGCTCATTTGGGCGTGGATTTCGAGACCGATGATGGCTTCGAGGTTGGGCATGGACAGTATTGCTAGGGTAGCAGAGCATCAAATAATCGAATATCTAGCCGCACCCCTGCAGGGGTGCGGCTATTATATGTTTTGCGCATAATCGACTATTAAAACCCCCTCAAGGTGATCCACTTCATGTTGAACAACCCGCGCATCAAAATCCCGTAATTTCCGCTCTTGAGGCTTCCCCTTGGCATCCATGTATTTCAGCGTGATTTCTACGGATCGGGGGATGGATACGGCAATGCCCGGAAGACTCAGGCACCCTTCTTCAGCGGTTTCCTGTTCTTTACTCTTCGCTGTGATCTTCGGATTGATCAATGGAATCATTTTTCCGGAGATGAGCGCCAAGCAAATGCGTTCGGTTCGCCCTATTTGAGGAGCCGCGATTCCCGCACCGTCGGCATCTTTCACTGTCTCTTGCATATCCTTGAGCAGTTTGAGGATTTCCTTTGTTACCTTGGCAACAGGCTTGGTCTTCTTGCGAAGCATCGGGTGGTCGGCGCCAATGAGGATGGGGAGGACGGACATTCTCAATTAATTCTTCACCATTGTTTTCAATGCAGCCCGCTTGCGCAGTTCATCCATCGACCGGATATTGCCCTTTTCGATCATTCTCAGGAACGCCTGTGCTGTGAGGAGTACATCGGGAAGTGCACGATGACGATCTGTGGGAAGCGTGAGACCGCAGCGAAGCGCCATGACATCGAGGTTGTGGCGAAATTCCTGGGGAAAGAGCGATCGGCTGAGGTGGAGCGTGCAGAGACATTCGGGAAGTTCGACATATCCCCAGCAGAATTCCTTCTCCGCACGCAGGAATCCCATGTCAAAATCGGCATTATGCGCAAGGAGTAAGGATCCCTCGGCGAACGTGAGAAATTGCGGCAATACCTGATCGATGGTCTTGGCTCCGGCAACCGTAGCGTCGTCGATGTTGTTCACCTGACGTGCTTCCCAAGGGATCAGGCGCTCTGGGTTCACGTATGCTTCAAAAGCCATTTCTGCCTGGATGATTCCGTTTTCGATGCGCACTCCGGCAATCTCCACGATCCTGTGGCCGCGCTTGGGATCGAGACCCGTCGTCTCGACATCAAACACGGTGAAAGGAGGAAGGAAGGACATAGGGGAACCAGACAGTAGTGGAGTCTCTTCCTGAGCGTAATTGTTATACTGTTATATTGTTATATTGCTATTGATGGCACCCCTTACTCTGCGCATCGTGCTCGATACTCTGCGAAAATGTCACACTCCGCCGAAGACGTTTCTCCACTTTCGTACGCCATTGGATTTGCTCGTTGCGACGATCCTCTCCGCGCAGTGCACGGACAGCCGGGTGAATATGGTGACGCGGGATATTCTCTATCCCAAATACAAGAAAGCGTCGGATTATCTAGCTGTGCCGCGCAGAGAGCTCGAGCGTGATGTCCATTCCTGTGGAACGTATCGCAACAAGGCGAAGTACATTCAAGGGATGTGTGGCATGCTGATTGATCAGCATCACGGCGAAGTTCCGCGGACGATGGAAGAGCTTACGGAGCTGCCCGGCGTTGGCCGAAAAACCGCTTCGGTGATCCTCTCGGCAGTGTTCGGGATTCATGAAGGCATTGCCGTCGATACGCATGTGTTCCGCGTTGCCCGAAGATTAGGATTGACCAGAGGAAATACGCCGGAGAAAGTGGAACAGGATCTCATGCATGGTGCACCGAAAAAAGAATGGGGAGAAGTGACAACACTCCTCATCAGCCATGGGCGCAGCGTCTGCACGGCGCGGAATCGCACGTGCGATCGGTGTCCGTTTCAGAATAGTTGTCCATCGTCTTGGGTTTCCCGAAAAAAAGATCTGGGAAAGCCTGTAGCGCGTGCTTCAAAAAAGCAAAAACCACGCTAAAGAGCGTTTCTTTAGGCTTATTCTTGCGCTATCATAGGCAGCGCTTGTTTCTTTCCTTTTTCATTGTATGCGATCCCGCCTCCCGCTTGTCCTCGGCATCTCTGTTCTGCTGCTTTCCGCATGTTTCCCGTGGAGCGCTCCAGAGAACACCACCGAGACTCCGCCTGCCACCGATGCGGCAACGAGCAGTGTCGACACTGAGGAACAGGAAGACGGCGTCACCATGAAAGACGGTGCAATGCTCGTCATGGAGAATGGACAGATGTCACGGATGGAGAAGGACGTAACGTATGAAGATGGCACCACGGTGAAGATGGACGGCATCGTGACGCTCTCGGACGGGACGACACTCATGCTTCCCGAGGGAATGATGGTGACGGTCGATGGCAGGCTTCGTATGCGCGATGGTTTTGCGAGTATCCAGGAACCGCCGGTGGTCATAGCACCCCCCTCATCGGCTCCGTCGCCGGCACCTCAGGTAGCCGCAGCTTCTGCGACGTATACCGCCTACAGCGATGCGGTGATGAAGGATGGCAAGACCAAAGTGTTTTTCTTCCACGCATCCTGGTGCCCTGAGTGCAAGGAGGCAGACGCGACCCTCCAATCATGGTTCCCTTCAAAAGACTTCACGCGTTCCGTCTACAAAATAGATTACGATACGGCGAAGGAGCTGAAGGCGAAGTACGGCGTGATCTATCAGCACACGTTTGTCGTGGTGGACGGACAGGGGACGAAGGTGTCTCTCACACAAGGACCAACGGATGAGCAGCTAAAAGCACTTCTCAAGTAATTTTGTGTCATCTCTCCCGATCGCCCTCATCCTCTTCATCGCTGGGATGCTCACGATCCTGCTGCCCTGCATTCTGCCGCTGCTGCCGATTGTGCTTGGCGTGAGTATTGCTGGGAGGAACCGCTGGCGACCGCTACTGACTGTCCTCGGCATGGTCATCAGCTTCGTCGGATTCACGTTCTTGCTGACATTGGTACTCAGCCGATTCGTTGCCTTTGCCGATGTTCTGCGTATTTCTACCTATTACATTCTCCTGCTCTTCGGCGTGGGTTTCCTCACGAGCAACCGCACGCTGCAGCTCCTCGGAGCCGTCCTCGGAGGATTTTTCTTCAACCGCTACGGATGGATTGCTGTGACCGGCGCTCAGACACTCGGTGCGACGGCGATGGAACTGGGGAGCAAAATTGCGTTGAAGATTCAGCAGCTTGGAGGGGAGATTCAACAGGAAGCCGGCGCGAAGCTCGGGCGCGAAAACCCCCTCAGTGCTTTCATCATCGGGCTCACGCTTGGGCTCGTCTGGGTGCCCTGCGCCGGTCCTGCGCTCGGGTTTGCCTTTGCACTCATCCGCGACGAACCGGGACCGCGTGCGGCGTTTCTTCTTGCGATGTACGGGCTCGGTACCGCAGTTCCATTGCTCCTCGTCGGCTACGGAGGGCAGGCGGTGACGCAGCGCGTACGATCATTCAATCGCTACAGCGGACGCATCAAGCAGATTGCGGGAGGAATTTTGATTCTGACAGCCGTCGGGTTGCAGTACGGGTGGCTGACGCGGGTGCAAACGTATCTGGTGCAGAACACGAGCTATGGAACGCTGGGGACGGAGATTGAAAAGAGGTTATTTGACCCCACTTCGTCCGCCGCGGGCGGACTTCCTGCCCGTCCGGCAGGCGGGCGCGGGGCAGGGGATTCAGAAGATGCACAGGAGCCTTCCAGCTTTGGAAATCCCTCTACTCCTTCAATACTTCCCAACCTTGGAACCGCTCCGGAATTTGCAGGGCTCGGTCCTTGGCATAATGGGAATCCGCTGACGATGGAGGAATTACGGGGCAAGGTTGTCCTGATCGATTTTTGGACGTACTCCTGCATCAATTGCATCCGGACATTTCCGTATATCCAGGGATATTGGGAAACGTTCAAAGATACGGGAAAATTTGTCCTGATTGGCGTGCATACTCCGGAATTTGTCTTTGAGAAGGATCAGAAGAATGTTGCCGATGCGATCAGTCGCCACGGGCTCACATATCCGGTTGCACAAGACAATGATTTCGGAACATGGAATGCGTTCCGCAACCGCTATTGGCCGGCGAAGTATCTGATCGATGCGGAGGGAAATATTCGTTACACGCATTTCGGGGAAGGGGGGTACGAGGAGACGGAGGAGGCGATACGGAGCTTGTTGCTGGAAGTTGGAGTGACGGTGAAGGATTCAAAGGATGCAAAGGATTCAGACGATTCAAAGGAGTTCTATGGCAAACAGACACCAGAAATTTATCTGGGCTCAAGGAGTTGGGCGGCACTTGGGAACGGAAGTATGTTTCCGACGAGCAAAGAAGTAACATACTCTGTTTCGGAGGAGATGAAGCTGCACGAATATTATTTGGATGGGACGTGGCAGCTTGTCGATGAGGAGCAACAAGTATTGCGTTCAGAGACCGGAGAGATTCGGATGAAGTTTTTGGGTGGAGAGATCAATTTGGTGATGGGAGTAGAGGGGATGGCAGATGCCGCAGCGGAAGATCGCGATCTTCCGCTACCGCGTGTGGAAGTGTTTATAGACGGGAAGCTTGAAAAAACATTCACCGTCGATCGTTACGATCTCTTTGCGCTGTGGGAAGGAGAGTATGGCGAACATGAGATCGTCCTGAAGATCAAAGGGAAGGGGGTGGAGGGTTATGCGTTTACGTTTGGACAGTAGTACACAGTAACACAGCGCAGTAGCGGAGAGCCGCTGCTCTCCGCTACGTCCACATATCAAGGGGAGATTATCGCCTCATCATCACCACTTCTGGCGTTGTCATTTTCCGCACAGGAATGCTTCCCAGATGGATCGAAGAAGAATCCATCATGGAGAGCGGTGCTTCCACGAATGCATAGGCGGTCATGCCGTGTTCTCCGGCATCGAGGCCTGCGAGTTCCTCGGTAGCCGAGACACGCATGCCGACGGTCATCCGGATGAGTCCCCAGGCGAGCGCTGAAGCGACGAGGACGAAGCCGCCGACCGCAGCGACGCCAATGGCTTGTGTCTTCAGGAGTGTCATGCCTCCGCCGTAGAAAAGGCCATCCACCGTTGAAAGTGATCCTGTAGAGGTTGCAAAGAGTCCGTACGCGAGCGTTCCCCAGATGCCGTTTACAAGGTGCACAGGCAACGCGCCGACGGGATCATCGACGCGGAGCTTTTCAAATGCAAACGATGCAAAGACGACAAGCACGCCAGCGATCGCGCCGATCGCGAGTGCTCCCCACATGGATACGGCATCCGTGGGAGCGGTAATGGCGACAAGACCCGCGAGCGTTCCATTGATAATCATGCCGAGATCCGGTTTCTTTTGGATGCTCCAAGAGGCAAGCAATGCAGCGATGGTGCCCGCTGCCGCTGCGAGGTTTGTCGTGAGGGCGATATGGGCGATTGCCCGACCGTCTGCTGCCATGGTGCTTCCGGGGTTAAACCCGAACCAGCCGAGCCAGAGAATGAGACCACCAAGCGTGGCGCTCGTCATATTGTGTCCGCGGATAGGATTGGATTTTCCTGTAGCTGAGAATCTGCCGATACGTGGACCGAGGATAAGAGCTCCAGTGAGAGCGGCCCATCCGCCGATGCTGTGGACGACCGTGGAGCCTGCGAAATCATGGAAACCGAGCGTACTTAAAAATCCGCCGCCCCAGATCCAGTGCCCGGCAACGGGATAGAGGAACGCCGTCATCACTGCGGAGAAGAGAATGAACGCAGGGAATTTAATGCGTTCCGCAACTGCCCCCGAGACGATCGTCGCTGCAGTGCCTGCAAAAACAAGCTGGAAGAAGAACTTCGCGGCCATAGGAACGACCGTCCAGTCGAGAGCAGAGAAGGAAGAAGATCCGTTGATCAGTGAGGGAAAAAATCCTGTTTGACCGAAGAGGCTTGTGCCGTTGCCGAACATCAAACCGAAGCCGATCATCCAGAAGGCGATAGAGGATACTGCGAAGACGACGTAGTTTTTCGCGAGGATGTTCACGCAGTTTTTGGCGCGGCTGAAGCCGGATTCCACAAGGGCAAAGCCGGCATTCATAAAGAAGACGAGGAAGGCGGTCATGAGGACCCAGACGGTATCGAGGGCGATCTTCATGTCTGTGATGGAGAGGGTGGGATCCATAGACGTGAGGAGGGAAATAGGGAAGTACGGAAATTGGGATTACACGTCAAAGTACTTGTAGAACTCCCACGGAGTGGGACGCATAGAGCCTTCGGCGATCTCGGCGCGCTTTGTTTCGATGTAGGAGGCGATGAAGGCCTCGGAGAACACACCGTTTTTGGTGAGGAAGACATGATCCTCTTCGAGGGCATCGAGGGCATCAGAGAGGTTTGCCGGGGCATGTGGGATTTTACTGAGCTTACTTGCTTCCATCTTGTAGAGGTTCTCATCCGTGTGCGCTCCGGGCTTGAGTTCACGTTCGATACCGTCGAGACCTGCGAGGAGCATGGCGGAGAAGGCGAGATAGGGATTGCAGGCAGCATCGGGCATACGGAATTCCACACGCTTGGCTTTGGGATTATTGCTGTACATGGGGATGCGAATCGCGGCGGAGCGATTCCGTGCCGAGTAGATCAGGTTCACCGGAGCTTCAAAGCCCGGGACGAGGCGCTTGTAGCTATTCGTCGTTGGGTTACAGAGCGCGCAGAGCGCAGGAGCGTGCTTCAGAAGTCCCGCAAGGTAAGACATCGCCATTGTGCTTAAGCCCGCGTATTCGTTGCCCGCAAAAAGCGGTTTACCGTTCTTCCACAAGCTCTGATGGACGTGCATGCCTGTGCCGTTGTCCCCATAGAGCGGCTTCGGCATGAAGGTGACGGTCTTGCCGAACTGTGCGGCGACATTGCGGAGGATGTATTTGTAGCGGATGAGTTTATCCGCCATCGTGAGCATTTCATCGCGTTCCATATCGATCTCGCCTTGTCCGGCAGTTGCCACTTCGTGGTGCGAGGTCTCAATTTTAATGCCCGAGGTTTCCAGTTCTCGCACCATCGCGGCACGTACACCCTTCAACTGATCCATCGGCGCTCCCGGGAAGTAGCCTTCTTTATTGCGAATCTTGTAGCCCAGATTTCCGCCTTCCTCTATTTTTCCGGTATTCCAGATTCCTTCCTTGGAATCCACTTCGTAGAAGCAGCCGTTGCTCGACTGGTCGTAGCGAACAGAATCGAAGATGAAAAACTCCGCCTCCGGACCGAAGTATGCCGCATCGGCAACTCCACTTTTCTGTAAGCGTTCCACGGCTCTCCTGGCAATCGTCCGAGGACTGCTATCGTACAGTTTGCCGCTCAGGGGATCCTTTACGTCGCACAACAATGCCACCGTTGGTTCGCTGCTGAATGTGTCCAAAAATGCTGTCGCGGGATCGGGCATCAGAAGCATGTCGCTCTCCTCAATGTTCTGAAATCCCCGGATGCTGCTGCCATCAAAGCCCGCGCCCCCCTCGAAGATATCTGCTAATTCATGGATCGGTTTCGTGGTGTGTTGGAGCGTCCCTGGCACATCCACAAACGTGTAATCAGCGAATGTCGCAGAGTGTTTTTTGGCAAAGGCAATCACATCGGCTTTAGTTTTCATAGCTGGCGTGAACTCAAGATCGGCTCCGGTGCGAGCAAACTTGGCATCGGCAACGAGGGCTTCTTTCATGGTGGAGGAGACGGGGTTCATATATTGAGAAATTGGAAAAAAAATTGAGAATTGAGAATGGAGAATTGAGAATTCGCAAGCGAGTTTGAATCTGTTTCTTAGTGGAGAACAATGGATTTCTTGTGCACAAGAATTGATCTGTTCTATTGTTTATCAACAAAACAACAATCTTCATTTTCAGCCATCACATGAGGAAAATTTGATAAAGGATGATACACAATCTTCTGAAATACACCTCTGTTGTAAAAATTAATAACAGCTTGCTATACTCTCCATGTGGTTGAATTCTCAATTCTCCATTCTCAATTTTCAATTCGGTCATGGCTCGCGACCTTCTCCCCATCCTCGAAAGCATCGGTCTCGACTCCAAAGAGGCACAGCTGTACCTCACGGGACTCCAAATCGGCTCGGCGCCGGCTTCGGAATATGCCAAGTGCAGCAAATTAAACCGCATCACGAGCTACAACTCGCTCGAAGAGATGGTGCAGAAGGGGATTTTCACGATGGAGAGGAAAATGCGCGCGAAGTGGTATGCACCGGTTGCACCGGAATATCTCAGCATTGAAGCGCGCAAAAATGCCGAATCATTGGAACGTATTCTCCCCGAATTGCGATCACTCCAAGGCGCGAAGCATCGCAGTCCCCACGTGCGATTCTTCGAGGGCTGGGAAGGCGTGCGCAAAGTTTACGAAGATACGCTCACGGCTTCCGGCGTACTCCTGAATTTCGCAAACTCCTCAGTCGTCCGACAGTTCTGGCCGGAGTACGACGAGGAATATGTCGCGGCGCGCGTGAAGCGGGGTCTTCATCTCCGCGGCATTGCACCGGACGATGCTGCAGGTAGAAAAGTGCATGGGGAAGACCGGCAGCGGCTACGCGAAATCCGGCTTGTTCCCGCAAAGGATTTTGATTTCCAAAACGAGATCAATATCTACGATCACAAAGTGGCTATTTGCTCGTTTGGAGGAGGAACCGAGGTCTT